>NZPQ01000015.1 GCA_002693365.1 Fidelibacterota bacterium | reverse complement strand
AAATTGAGAAAAAAATAAAGGTTTAAAAATGAAAAAAAATAATACAAATAGTTTAATCCCAATGGTTGTTGAACAAACTGCAAATGGAGAAAGAGCATTTGATATATATTCTAGACTTTTAAAAGAAAGAATTATATTTTTAGGTTCCTCAATTAATGATGCAGTTAGTAGTACGATAATAGCACAACTTTTATTTTTAGAAGCAGATAATCCTGAAAAAGATATTTACATGTATATTAATTCACCTGGAGGACTAATTACCTCTGGTTTTGCAATTTTAGATACAATGAATTATATAAAACCAAAAATATCTACAATATGTATGGGACAAGCAGCAAGTATGGCTGCAATACTTCTAAGCGCTGGTTCTAAAGGTAAAAGAATGGCATTGGAAAATTCTAGAGTTATGATTCATCAGCCTTTAGGAGGAGCCCAAGGGCAAGCATCAGATATTGAGATTCACACCAAAGAGATATTATACTTAAGAGAAAAATTAAATAAAATATTGAGTAAAAATACTGGACAAACAGTTAAAAAAATTGAATCTGATACTAATAGAGATCACTTTATGTCTTCTGAAAAAGCATTAGAATACGGGATTATTGATAAAATCATAAAACCTCAAAAATAAAATATGAGTAAAGAAACTCCAAACAACACATCGGTGATATGCTCATTTTGTCAATCCAATAGTAACAATTATGAATTATTAATTGAAGGCGAAAATTGTCATATTTGTAATTTTTGTATAGATAAATCTTTTGAACTAATCAATTCACAAAAAAACTTTGAATTATCAATAAAAAAACCTCATGAAATTAAAAAAGAATTAGATAAATATGTTATTGGACAAAATAATGCTAAAAAAACTATTTCTGTTGCAGTCTATAATCACTATAAAAGACTAGAACATTTTTCTAAAAAAAATTCAATTAATATTGATAAAAGTAACATATTATTAGTTGGACCTACAGGAACAGGGAAAACACTGCTCGCAAAATCTCTCGCAAATACTCTAAATGTACCATTTGTAATTGTTGACGCTACGGTGTTAACTGAAGCAGGATATGTAGGTGAAGATGTTGAAAATATTTTAGTCAGATTATATCACGAGGCAAATTATGACATTGATAAAACTCAAAAAGGAATTATATATATTGATGAAATTGATAAAATAACTAAAAAAAATGCAAATCAATCAATTACGAGAGATGTTTCTGGAGAGGGAGTTCAACAATCTTTGCTTAAGATTTTAGAGGGTACGATTGCAAATATACCACCCAAAGGTGGAAGAAAGCACCCAGAACAACCACTTGTTAAAATTGATACAACTAACATATTATTTATTTGTGGTGGAACATTTGATGGAATATCAAAAATTATCAATAAAAGGTTAGAAGGTGGCGAGATTGGATTTAACAGAAAAAAGAAAAATAAAAATTTAGAGAATGATTTTTTATATTTTGTTAAGCCTGAAGATATTGTGAAATATGGTTTTATTCCAGAATTAATTGGTAGACTACCAATTATTTCTTCTTTAGAAAACTTAACAGAAAAACTAATGAAATCTATTTTATTAGAGCCCAAAAATTCTATTATAAAACAATTTAAACATCTTTTTAAAATTGATGATATTCAATTAGATTTTACAAATAGAGCTATAGATGAAATAATTAAACAAGCATTAGAAAGAAATACAGGTGCTAGAGCACTAAGATCAATATTAGAAAAAATTATGATTGATATTATGTATGATATCCCTCAGCAAGAAAATGTTCAATCATGTTTAGTGACTTATGATACTATANNNAAAAAGTCAAAACCTAAAATTANATATTATAATAAAACAGCTTAAATNTTATTANATTCTATCCTNATGAGATTGTNAAGTTATACCCAGTATATTTTCTTATATTTAAAACATAGTTNTCTTTAAATAATAANTACTGNCCCTTTACACCAATTAATTCATTTTCAATAATTTTTAATTTTTCTATATTAAATGATTTTATTTTTTCTANNTTTTTTATTNGAGGATATTTAAGCTCAATTATTTGTTCATCATCTAAGAAATAACTNATTAAATTTTCTGGTAAANATTTTTTTAAAGAATTTTTTTGTGAAATCAAATCAATCTTTTCATAATCACCTAAAATCATTTTCCTCCATTGAGTTCTATCAGATATTTGTTTTGAAATTTCTAGTTCGATTAGACCTGCTAAATATCTATTTGGTGTTTTTGCAAATTTAACTGCACAATGTGCACCTTGATCAATCCAACGTGATGGNATATGATTATGCCTAGTTACTCCTACTTTTAAATTACTTGTTAATGANAAATAAACAAAAGTTGGNACNAANCAATTATCTTTTGCAAAACTCATATCTCTTGCTTTACCTAAATGAGCTTGACATAAATGAGGTTTAAAAACACATTCTTCAGTCNTGGGTGATGATATGAAACAAGGATAACAATANCCTTGCATATATGTTTTTTTTATTAAGCTATTACANCTTATACATCTAATTTCATCATTAAATTTNAATTTTANTTTTTTACCTAAATAATTATTAANTTTAATTTTATCTTGNCCAATTGGTAAAAAATANTCAATAGGATTATTAAGTTTAGTGATCATTTTTGATATTTGACCTTGAAATTTCATAAAAATAAATTAAAATAATATATGTTGTAAAATAAAATAATATTATGTGTAATTTTAAAATATTAATTAAGGATAATTTTTTATATGAGTTCTAGAAGTTTAATTATTGTAGAGTCACCTTCCAAAATAAATACACTGAAGAAATTTTTAGGTAAAGAAAAGTTTGAAATTGAAGCNTCAGTNGGACATATAAGAGATTTATCTGATAAAGGNTTAGGGCTTGATATTGATAATGGTTTCAAACCAACATATGTTGTATCTCAACGAGGTAAGGATGTTATAAAACAAATTAAAAAATCTTTAAAAAATGTAAACGCAATCTATATAGCAACTGATCCTGATCGAGAAGGAGAAGCAATTGCCTGGCATTTAGTTGATGAGTTAAAGCCAAAAATTCCAGTTAAAAGAATGATTTTTAATGAAATAACTCCAGATGCAATCAATGAATCAATCAATAATACAAAAGAGATTAATATTAATTTAGTTAACGCACAAGAATGTAGAAGATTTCTTGATAGATTATTTGGATTTTTAGTTTCAAAAAAATTATGGATGAATGTAAAAGGCGGCTTATCTGCAGGAAGAGTTCAAAGTCCTGCAGTTAAAATTTTAGTTGATAGAGAAAAANTTAGAACAAATTTTAAGCAAAATGAATATTGGGATTTACAAGGTGAATTCAAATTTAAAAAAGATAGTATTTTCAGTAAATTAATATCNATTGATGGNAAAAAAATTGCTGTTGGAAATTCATTTAATAAAACAACCGGTGAATTAGAAAAAAAAGATGTTATNNTTTTAAGCGAAAAGGCAGCNAGTGAATTAGTACAATCTATATCTAAAAATGATTGGAAAATTNATGAAGTAATTAAAAAACCAAAAAATCAAAATCCTTATCCACCATTTATAACATCTACTCTTCAACAAGAAGGCATAAGAAAATTAAAAATGAATTCAAATCAGGTTATGAGGGCAGCTCAAAATTTATATGAAGAAGGTCTTATAACTTATATGAGAACTGATTCTATCAACTTATCAAATGAAGCTCTAAATGCTGCAAGAAATTTAATTAAACAGAAATATGGAAATGAATATTTACCTAGTCAACCAAAAGTTTATAGGAGTAAAGCAAAAAATTCTCAAGAAGCACATGAAGCAATAAGACCAGCTGGATCAAATTTCAAAGATCCACAAATGTTAAAAGATAAATTAACTAATCAAGAATATAAATTATATGATTTGATTTGGAAAAGAACTGTAGCTTCTCAAATGAAATCAGCAAAAGTTGAGCAAACAACATTACATATATCAGATGGAAAACATATTTTTAGTTCATCTGGAAAAACAATCTTATTTCCTGGATTTTTAAGAGCTTATGTTGAAGGGTCTGATGATCCTAATGCTACTTTAGATGATATGGAAAAAGTTTTGCCTTTAGTTAATAGAGGAGATAATCTATTGTGGGGAGATATAAACCCAAAACAGCATTTTACAAAACCAATTAGTAGATTTACAGAAGCATCCCTTGTTAAAGAAATGGAATCTTTAGGAATAGGAAGGCCTTCAACATATGCAAATATCATGAAAAAAATACAAGATAAAGGATATGTCAATAATTCTAATGGAGCTCTAATTCCAACCTTAACAGGATATGCAATTGTACAATTTTTAGAAAACTATTTTCAAGATCTTGTAAATCTTGAATATACATCTAATATGGAAAACTCACTTGATGAAATATCTCTAGGAAAAGAAAAAAAAGAAGATTTTCTAAATAATTTTTACTTTAGTTCAAATGGTTCAAATGGATTAAAGAACCAACTAGAACAAGAATGTGACAAAAATAAATCTAGATTAATTACATCTATAAATCATAAAACTAATGAATTTGAAATACGCATTGGTAGATATGGACTTTATGCTCAAAATGGTGATGAAAGAGTTAACTTGGATTCAGATGTCATTCCAAGCGAACTTTCTGGTGAAAAAATAAAAGGCTATTTTGATGATAAAAAAGCTGGCCCAAAAGAAATGGGGACTGATAAACAAACAAACGAACAAATTTTACTTAAAAAAGGAAGATTTGGTCCATATTTACAATTAGGTAAAAAGATGAAATCTCTTCCACCCGGTGTAACTGAACATAATATTACCAATCAAATAGCATCACAAATTATTGAAATGCCTAAAGAAATTGGGTTAAATACCAATGATGAAAAAATAATTAAAGATATTGGAAGATATGGGCCTTATTTAAAATGCGGAAATAAAAACTGTACTATTCCTAAATCTGATAATGTGCTAGATATTACAATTGAAAGAGCAATAGAACTATTAGCCCAATCAAAAAAAGAAGCATCTGTATTAAAAACACTTGGAGAAAGTGAAAATAGTAAAATTCTAATAAAAGATGGAAGATATGGGATGTATGTAACTAATGGTAAAATAAATGTAACAATTCCCAAAGATATTGATTATAAAACAATCGATTTAAACAAAGCAATTGATATGATAAAAAATAAAAAACCTAAGAAAAAATTTAAAAAAAGGAAATAGATGGCAACTATTAAGGATGATGCAAAAATTTTAGAGATATTAACTTCATTGTCAAAACAAAGAGGTTTTGTTTTTCAAAGTAGTGAAATTTATGGAGGATTAGCATCAACTTGGGATTATGGCCCTTTAGGAGTTGAGCTTAAAAGAAATATTAAAAATCAATGGTGGCAATTTATGGTTACTTCGAGAAACAATATTGTCGGAATGGACGCTGCAATTTTAATGCATCCAGATGTTTGGAAAGCAAGTGGACATGTTGAAAATTTTCATGATCCTTTAATTGATAATAAATTATCAAAAAAAAGGTATAGAGTTGATCATCTTTTAGAAGAACAATCAGAAGAAGTTTTAAGCACATTATCTAAAATATTAGAGATAGATTCCAAAGAAGAATTAATTACTAAGATTGTTTCAAATCTTATAAATAAGCAAAATAATAGTGGTGATATCATGAGAGAATCTGGTATTATTGATCCACAAAATAAAGAGGTCGGAGATTGGACAAATATTAGACAATTTAATTTAATGTTTAAAACAAATATTGGNCCAGTTGATGATTCTTCNTCAATTGCATATTTAAGNCCTGAAACTGCNCAGGGAATTTTTGTAAACTTCCAGAATGTTCAAGCTACATCAAGACAAAAACTTCCNTTNGGAATAGCCCAAATAGGTAAAGCTTTTAGAAATGAAATTACAACTGGAAATTTTATTTTTAGAACTCGTGAATTTGAACAAATGGAAATGGAATTTTTCTGTAAACCTGATAGTACAAAAGAATGGCTAAAATTTTGGTGTGAAGAAAGAATGAAGTGGTTTCAGTCACTTGGAATTAATAAAGAAAAATTGAGACTAAGACCACATGGAGATGATGAGCTTGCACACTATTCTTCTGCTTGCTATGATATCGAATATAAATTTGATTTTGGATGGTCTGAATTNGAGGGTATTGCAGATAGAGGCACTTTTGATTTAGACCAACATATGAATGCNAGTAATAAAAAATTAACTTATTTTGACCAGATAAATAATGAACATTTTGTACCAGCTGTAGTTGAAGCTTCAGCAGGTGTTGATCGTTCATTATTAACAATTCTAGCTGATGCTTTCACGCAGGAAGAAGTAAATGGAGAATCTCGGACTGTTTTGAAATTATCACCAAAAATTGCACCTATAAAAGTTGCAGTATTTCCGCTAATGAATAAAAATAATATGCCTGAAATTTCACAAAAAATTGTAGATGATATCAGAAACTCTGGGATTGCTTCTTTTTATGATGCAGGCGGTTCGATTGGCAAAAGATATAGAAGACAAGATGAAGCGGGGACACCTTTTGGAATTACAGTTGATCATGATACTCTAGAAGANAATACTGTCACATTAAGGGATAGAGATACTATGAAGCAAGAAAGAATTTCAATTGATAAAATTATTGATATTCTTAATGAAAAATTATAGTTAATTTGGACTACAGGTTATTATATAAAGCTGCAAATAATTACGAAGCTTATTTTATTCAAGGATTATTAAAAAATAATTTAATAAAATCACAATTATTAGGTGAAAATTTATCTGTAGGAATTGGTGAACTTCCAATTGATGTAATACAAGTTGATATTTTAGTTCCAAAAAATAAGTTAAATGAGTCTATAAAAATAATTTCAGATTATGAAAAAAACTTAAAGTATAAAGAAAATAAAATTGAATGGATTTGTAAAGATTGTAAAGAAATAAATCCAGAAAATTTCGGAATATGTTGGAATTGCAATAAATAGAGGATTAAAATGGAATATAGAAATTTAGGTAACTCAGGATTAAAAATTAGCGAACTATCATTTGGTTCATGGGTTACATTTGTAAATCAATTGGGACAAAAACAAGCACTAGAATGTATGGCTTTTGCCTATGAACAAGGTGTTAATTTTTTTGATAATGCTGAAGCGTATGCTTCAGGAGACTCTGAAATTTTAATGGGAAAAGTATTAAACAAACTTAACTGGACAAGAGATACTTATATTGTTTCAAGTAAAGTTTTTTGGGGAGGTGAACTACCTACTCAAAGAGGTCTATCCAAAAAACATATTCATGATGCATGCAATGCAGCATTAAAAAGATTACAAGTAGATTATCTTGATTTATTTTTTTGCCATAGACCTGATCCTGATACTCCAATTTCTGAAACAGTTTATGCGATGAATGACTTAATACATCAAGGAAAAATTTTATACTGGGGAACATCTGAGTGGAGCGCAGAAGAAATTAAAGAATCTTTTAAATGTGCCAAGAAATTTAACTTAAGAGGGCCAACAATGGAACAACCTCAATATAATTTATTATTTAGAGATAGATTTGAAAAAGAATATAAAGATATATTTAAAAAATATAAAATTGGTACAACAATATGGTCACCTTTAGCTTCAGGCTTATTAACGGGCAAGTATAATGATGGTATACCTACAAAATCTAGATTTAAAGTTAAAGGCTATGAATGGCTTGCTGATTCAATGGATAAAATTGATTTTAATAAAATTAAAAAAATTAATTCATTAGCAAAAAAACTAGGTATCAAATCATCTCAACTTGCAATTTTATGGTGTTTAAAAAATAAAAATGTAAGTTCAGTCATACTTGGAGCATCAAAGCTATCTCAATTAAAAGAAAACTTAGATTCNATTAAATCATATGATTTAATAANTGATGAAATATTAAAAGAAATAAATAGCTACTAATANTAGAGGTTTACAATGAAAAAAATTCTTGTTACAGGTTCAAACGGATATATTGCAAAACATATAATTTTAGAATTATATAAAAGAAATTATTCAGTAAGAGGAACCGTTAGGGATTTAAAATATTCTAAAATCATTCAAAATGACATTGAAAAACAACTAGAAAAAAAAATTGATATTGAATTTGTTGAAACAAGTCTAGACTCAGATTANGGTTGGGAAGATGCAGTTAAAAATTGTGATATTATCTTACATACAGCAAGTCCTTTCCCTAAAAGAAAACCTAAGNATGAGTATGACTTAATTTCACCTGCCAAAGAAGGCACACTAAGAGTACTAAATGCAGCGTTAAAAATGTCTGTAAATAGAATAATTCTAACATCATCAAATGCAGCAGTATATGATGGNAATAAACATATTAAAAATTTTAATGAAACTATGTGGACAAATATCAAATCAAAAGGAGTAAGCGCATATACAAAAAGTAAAACAATTGCTGAAAAAGCTGCATGGGAATTTGTATCTAAAAATTCTTCTATAAAATTATCAACTAT
>NZPQ01000014.1 GCA_002693365.1 Fidelibacterota bacterium | reverse complement strand
CTATCATCTTTACCAACATTTGATAAATTAAAAATTGAATCTGCAATATAATCTAATATAAGTTTTATTGTTTTGATAGAATCGTCATTTGCAGGTATAGGAAAATCTACAACATTAGGATTTGTATTAGTATCTACTATACCAAATGTTGGAATTCCTAAGCATTTAGATTCTGAAATAGCAATTTTTTCATGCTTGGCATCTACAACAAATACTGCCGATGGAAGATGTCTCATATCTTTAATGCCTCTGTGTAAATCTGCCAATTTTAATTTTTCACGATCAAGCATTCCTCTCTCTTTCTTAGTTAAATCTTTATAAATTAAAGAAGAATCTTTTTCTAGAAGTTTTAATCTTTTTATACTTTTTTTAATTGTTGAATAATTTGTTAAAGTTCCTCCAAGCCATCTTTCAGTAATATAAAACATCCCACAGTGATCAGCAGAAGACTGAATAGCATCTTTTGCTTGTGACTTAGTTCCAACGAATAAGATATTACCACCACCTTGAACTAATTTACTAAGTTCTGATAAAGCTTTATCTAAATATTCAATGGTCATATCCATATTAATTATATGAACACCATTTTTAATTGATAATATAAATTTTTTAAATTGAGGATTCCACTTACTTACAGGGTGACCAAAATGAGCTCCTGACTTAATTAAACTTTCTGAATTCAATATAATAATTCTCCTATTTTTATCTTTTAGAAAACTGGAATTTTTTTCTAGCTCCAGGTTGACCAGGTTTTTTTCTCTCAACTACGCGAGCATCTCTTGTCAACATTCCAGCTTTTTTCAAAACTATTCTACTATCTGGATTAATTTGTTCAAGTTTTTTAGATAACCCTAACCTCACAGCTCCAGCTTGACCAGATAGACTACCTCCATTAACATTTACAATAAAATCAAATTTACCATCATAGTTTACCAACTCAAGTGGCTGGCTTAACATCATAACTAAGGAATCACGTTTAAAATAATTTTTAGGAGATAAGTTATTAATAATGATTTTCCCTGAACCTTTTTTAAGATTTACTCTAGCAACAGAAGACTTCCTTCTTCCAACATTTATTTTATCATTTTTCAATTTATATCTCCATCAATTTAGGTTTTTGAGATTCATGAGGATGGCTATTTCCATTATATACTTTTAAGTGATTTATTAATTTTCTTCCTAATCTATTGTGTGGCAACATACCTTTTACTGAATTAGTAATAATAAATTTAGAATCTAAAGTTTTATATAACTTAGTTTGAGTTCCACCAGGAAAACCACTATGCCTCCAATATGCTTTAGCATTTTCTTTATCTCCAGTGACTTTAATTTTATCTGAGTTTATTATTACTACAAAATCACTCATATCAATATTAGGAGAATAATTAACTTTGTTTTTACCCCTTAGGATTGTAGCAACCTTTGATGATAGACGACCTAAGGTTTTGCCTGATGCATCAATTAAGTGCCAATCTCTACTTATATCTTTTTTCTTAATAGAATCTGTTTTCATAATAATTTTTTTACCTTTATATACAGCCTGTAAATTTATAAGGGGACTAACTAATAAGTCAAGTATTTTAATTAATAAATATTTAATCCTTGTGTCTAGAAATAAAACCTTTATTTATAGTAAATTCAACTTTACCTTTCATTTTTCTGCCAAGCAAGGGAGTGTTTTTAGACATTGATTTAATATGCTTTTCATTAAAAATCCATTTCTTTTCGCAATCAATGATATTAATTTCAGCCTCATTATTCTTAATAATAGGATTTGGAGTAATACCAATTATCTTACTAGGATTAAATGAAAATAAATTTAGAATTGTATTTGTCGATATTTTTTCTTTTTTAAGAGTGGAATAAACTAAAGAAAAAGCTGTTTCCATTCCAATCATACCACAGGCTGCACTACAAATATCAGTTTCTTTATCATCAATTGAGTGAGGGGCATGATCGGTTGCAATACAATCTATAATTCCAGATTTTACTGCGTTAACTAATTTCTTTTGATTCGCTTTACTTCTTATAGGGGGGGCAACTTTTGAATTTGTATTATAATCAAATAGAATCTCATCGCTAAGACATAGATGATGCGGAGTTATTTCACAAGTTATATCAACGCCCTTATCTTTGAATAATTTTATAATGTCAACTGATTCTGATGTTGAAATATGTGGAACATGTATTTTCCCAGATACATATTCAGCAATAGATAAATCTCGAAAAACCATTGTAGATTCAGAAATGGAAGGATTTCCAGATAGTCCTAATCTTAAAGATGCATTTCCTTCATTCATAACTCCATCATTAACTAAAAAATTATCTTCAGCATGATTAATAACAGGTATATTGAATTTCTTAGAGTATTCTAAAGCCATCCTTAAAATTTGAGAATTTTTTACAGGAACTCCATCATCAGAAATGGCAACAGCACCTTGATTAACCATTTCACCAATTTCAGATAGCTCTTTACCTTCTTGATTTTTAGTTATAGAACCGATTGGATAAATATGTACTGGTAAATTTTTAGACTTATATTTTAAAAAATTTATCACTTCAGGTGAATCTATTACAGGCTTTGTATTTGGCATACAACAAACTCTTGTAAACCCGCCAAAAAAAGCAGACATAGATCCAGTTTTTAAATTCTCTTTATACTCAAAACCTGGCTCTCTAAAGTGAGCATGCAAATCAATAAAACCATTTGTTACAATTTTATTATTTGCATCAATTACAGAAAATTTAGAATCAATTTTTATTTTTTTATCTATATCAATAATTTTTTTATCTTTAATGAGAATATCTAAATTATCATCTTTATCTGAAAATGGATCATAGACATGCCCATTTTTAATTAAAACGTAACCTTCGATTTTATTTATTTTATTGTTTAAGATCATTATTTCCCAAAAGTAAATATAAAACACTCATCCTTATAGCTACACCATTTAACACTTGATTTAATATTATGGCTTGATCACCATCAGCGACACTACTGTCAATTTCAACACCTCTGTTAATTGGACCAGGATGCATCACCACTATATTTTTTTTATGATTAGCTAATCTTTGAGATGTTATACCAAAAAACCTTCTATATTCTCTGATCGATGGTATTATACCTACACCCATTCTTTCTCTTTGAATTCTTAAAACATTAATAGCATCAGCCCAATCAATCAAACTATCAACATCATACTCTACTCCTACATTTAAATCTTTAATATTTTTTTGTATCAGATGAGGAGGACCACAAACTTTTACTTTTGCTCCTAATTTTACTAATCCAAAAATATTTGATAAAGCTACTCTACTATGAAGAATATCTCCGATTATTCCAATTTTCAAATCTTTTATCTTTCCAAAATGCTCTTTTAGAGACATCATATCCAACAAAGCTTGAGTTGGATGTTCATGGGTTCCATCACCAGCATTTACTATAACAGAATCAACATAGTTGGTCAACTGAATTGAAGATCCAGGTACAGGGTGTCTCATTACAACACAATCAATCTTCATTGCATGAATATTTTGAATAGTATCTTTCAAACTTTCACCTTTTTTAACACTTGAAGAACTAGATGAAAAATTAATTATGTCTGCAGATAATCTTTTTTCTGCTAATTCAAAAGAAATTTTAGTTCTTGTTGAGTTTTCGAAAAATAAATTAACAATATTTTTCCCAGTTAATGATGGTACTCTCTTTATAGGTCTATCTAAAACTTCTCTAAAAATAAATCCAGTTTCTATAAACTCATTAATATCATTTTTTGAAATATTTTCTAATCCGATTAAATGTTTTGATTCCATTATTTTATTCCGCTATAAAAACTTCGTCATTTTCATCATAATCTTTAACGCATACATGAACATGTTCATTTAAAGATGAAGGGATATTTTTCCCAATAAAATTAGCTTTTATTGGTAACTGTCTATTCCCTCTATCTACCAATACTGCCAATTGAACTGTAGAAGGTCTTCCAAATGAAAATATTTCATCTAAAGCCGCTTTTATTGTTCTTCCTGTAAATAAAACATCATCAACTAAAATAACGTTATATTTACTAATATCAAGACTAATTTTCGAAGGACCAATTTTATGTGAACCTATATTTGTAAGAAAGTCATCCCTATAAAACGTTACATCAACATAACCACAACTAATTTTTTTACCAACTAAATTAAATATTTCGTTAGCAATTTTATTAGCAATTAAATCACCTCTCGATTTTATACCAATTATATAGATATTATCTAGACTGGCATTTTTTTCAATTATTTCATGAGCTAATCTTTTAATTATACTATCAATTTTTTCTTTATTAAGAATTATTCTTTTTTTCATTTAAAATATATTTTTGGAGAATATAGTAGGTTGAAACAATTACTTTCTATATCTCGTATAGTTTTAAAGCAAATCATTAAGCGTTAATTTAAATAGATTTTTTTTATAAAAGAAGTTTTTTAACTTTATAAATCATACGTTAGTAAATTATGAAAAAAATACTTGATCAATATATAGTTAAAAAATTTTTTACAAACTTTATCTACATAATCATATCATTTACAGTTATTTTTATTATTGTTGATATAATTGATAATATTGATAAGTTCATTTCAAGAGGAATTTCAAATAAAGAAATGTTTGACTATTATATTCTTTCAATTCCATGGTATATAAGTATTGCATTACCTATGACATTATTAATATCAACAATTATTACTTTTGTTACTTTACAAAAAAATAACGAGATAACTGCCTTAAAAGCTTCTGGTATAAGTATTTACAGAATAAGTACCTCATTAATTATAATTGGTATAATTTTTTGTTTTATATCATTCTATTTTGAGAATATTATTGTTATGGAAACATCCAAAAAGAGAATTCCAATTGAAAAAAAACTTAAAAACAAAAAGTCTTTTACGACAAAAAAAAATGATATATACTACCATCTTGATAATGCTTTTATAGCTATAAAAAATTATAATTATAATAATGATTTAGGTAAAAATATTTCCTTACAATTTTATAATGGACCTGATTTAGTTTCAAGAATAGATGCACAAAGAATGATTTGGAATAAAGAAACAAGTAATTGGAATTTAGAAGAAGTCAACATTAGAAATTGGAATAATGGTAATGTTTCATTTAGTTCATTAAATGATACACTGATAAATATATCTGATTTAAATCCTTCAATAATTAAAAAAGATAATATTAATCCAGATGAAATGAATTATTGGGAGTTAGCATCATTTATAGATAAGCTAAAAAATAAAGGTTTAAGCTATACTAGATGGTCTGTCAACATGTACTTTAAAACTGCATTTTGCTGCAGTGCACTTATTATGATTTTATTTGGTATAACTTTGTCAATTACTAGTCCAAGGAGTAATTATACAACTGGTATTGGATTAAGTATAGCTGTAATATTTCTTTACTATTTACTTATAAAATTGGGTCAAAGCCTGGGATATAACTCTGTACTACCTCCTTTTTTATCAGTTTGGTTTGTAAATATATTATTTATTATCTTTGGAGCGTTTATGTTATTAAAAACAAGGACATAAGTATAATTAAAAATATGATAAATCTTTTAAAAATATCTACAATTACAATCTTTATTTTTTTTAGTTGTGAAAATAATCCAGCATTTTACACTGACTGTAATGGAGAAACAAATGGCTTAGCAATCGAAGATAATTGTGGTAATTGTGATAATGATCCAACTAATGATTGCACACTTGATTGTAATAATATTTGGGGTGGAAACTCTGTATTTGATGAATGTGGTGTTTGCGGAGGAAATGGTAAACTTAATTGCAATGGTGAATGTATTATTCCAGATGTGAATGGAAATTATATTGATGATTATATTGACTGTTTTGGAACTTGCAATGGTAATGCTACTCTAGATGAATGTAACGTTTGCAATGGTCCTGGAGCTGTTTATTTATGTGGCTGTAGTGGACTTGAACAAGGAAAATGTGATTGCGATGGAAATATATTAGATTGTAATGATGTTTGTGGAGGTACATCAGAGTTAGATTGTAATGGAGAATGTGGAGGATTGAACTTAATTGATGAGTGTGGAGTCTGCGGTGGAGATGGACCAGAAGAAAACTTTAATTGCAATGGTGAGTGTATTGCTGAAGGAAGTAATTTAGATATTTCNGGCTATGATGAATGTGGAGTTTGTGGAGGAGATAGCAGTACATGCTCAAGTGAATTTGATGGATGTGAACTACCTGTAAATTATATTTATTCATTAAATGGTTCAGTATATTATAATGTTGATTTTAATATTTCAGGTTTTCAATGGATTGTGCAAGGAGCAACTTTAGTAGGNGGAGCTTCTGGAGGAGATGCCGCTTCATCAGGNTTTTTTATTCAAACAGGNAATAATACTGTTATAGGATTTTCTTTTACAGGTGGAATAATTCCTGCAGGCTGTGGTATTTTAACTAACCTTGATTTAGATTCAGAGCCTACTCAATTTATAAATATAGAATTTGAAGACGATAGTAATAATCCATTTTTTAGTCCTGAGGTAAACTACTTTTCTGAATAATTAGTACCTGTAAGNTTTATTCTTAAAAGGCCCTTTCTTTTCTACACCAATATAATCAGCTTGTTTACTAGANAAGGAAGTTATTTTTGCTCCTAAATGATCTAAATGTAATAGTGCGACTTCTTCATCAAGATGCTTTGGTAAAACATGAACACCTGAATCAAAATCTTCATTCCATAAACCTATTTGTGCTAATACTTGGTTAGTAAATGAAGTTGACATTACAAAAGATGAATGCCCAGTTGCATTACCTAAATTCACTAATCTACCCCTTGANAGTAAAATAATAGAATGACCATCTTGAAATTCAAATCTATCAACTTGAGGTTTAATATTAAATTCTTTAATTGAATTATTATTTTCAAGATATGCGACATCAATCTCATCATCAAAATGACCAATATTACATACAATCGCATTATTTTTCATTTTTTCCATATGNTCACCAGTNATAATATCACAATTTCCTGTAGCTGTAATAAAAATATCACATAAACTAGCAGCTTCATCCATTGTCACTACTTGAAAACCTTCCATCGCTGCTTGCAACGCACATATAGGATCTACCTCTGTTACATAAACTATAGCACCATAACCTTGCATTGATTGNGCACACCCTTTNCCNACATCACCATANCCACAAACAACTATCTTTTTNCCTGCAAGCATTATATCAGTTGCTCTTTTCAAACCATCAGCAAGTGACTCTCTACAACCATACTTATTATCAAATTTTGCTTTTGTAACTGAATCGTTAACATTTATAGCAGGAAAAGGTAATTTATCTTTTTTCGATAATTCATATAATCTTAAAACACCAGTTGTGGTTTCTTCAGATACACCTTTTATATCAGATAATAACTCTGGCCTACTATCTAATACATAACCGGTTAAATCTCCACCATCATCTAAAAGTAAATTTGGTCCCTTACCNTTTGAAAATTTTAATGTTTGNTTGATACACCACCAGTAATCATCNTCTGATTCATTTTTCCAAGCAAACACNGGAACCCCTTTAATTGCTATAGCTGAAGCAGCATGNTCTTGAGTTGAATAAATATTNCATGATGACCATCTAACTTCAGCACCTAATTCAATTAAAGTTTCAACAAGAACTGCAGTTTGAATTGTCATATGAATACATCCTGCGATNCTNGCACCATCTAATGGTTTACTATCTCTATATTTTTTACGAAGAGACATTAAACCAGGCATTTCTTTTTCNGCNAACAAAATTTCCTTCCTTCCAAATTCTGCTAAATCAATATTGGCAACTTTATANTCTTCTNTTAATTTTTTATTTGAATCAATCATTANTATTTACAAACTCCTTTATTTTATTTACTAAATCAGTTTTTTCCCACGAACAATTTNTTTGTCTTCCAAAGTGACCGTAAGAAGCAAACCTTCCGTAAATTGGATTTTTAAGTTTTAATTTTGAAATTATTTGGCTTGGTTTTAAATCAAATAAATTTTTAACCATATTTTCAAGAAAATCATTTGAATATTTACTTGTACCAAANGTATCAACATGTACAGATGTAGGATTAGAAACCCCAATGCAATACGATAGTTGAATTTCACATTTTTCTGCTATTTTAGAAGCAACAATATTTTTTGCAATATATCTAGACATATAAGCAGCAGATCTATCTACTTTAGATGGATCTTTACCAGAAAATGCACCACCTCCATGCCTTGAGTAACCACCATATGTATCAACTATAATTTTTCTTCCAGTCAACCCAACATCTGCTATTGGTCCGCCCTCAACAAATCTTCCTGTACCATTTATAATAAATTCATTATCGTATTTTATACCATACTCGTTAAGTACAGGAATGATAACATGATTAATAAGATTTTTTTCAATGAAACTATGTTCTTTTTCAACGCTACCAAAATCGTTCAACATATCATTGTGCTGAGTAGCTAAAACTACTTTTTTAACTAATATTGGTAGCCCTTCAGCATTATATTCAACAGTTACTTGACTTTTTCCATCAGGTTTTAACCAATTTAAAGTTTTATTTTTTCTAACCTCAGAAAGCTTTTTTGTTAAAGAATGAGAAATCATTATAGGCAAAGGCATAAGCTCTTCCGTTTCATTACATGCATAACCAAACATTAGTCCTTGATCACCTGCTCCTTGTTCTTTATCTAATTCTTGATTAACACCTTGAGCTATATGAGGACTTTGTTGCTTAATAATAACTTCAATTTGGTATTTACTATCATCATTATTTAAATCATTTTCACTATAACCAATTAATGAAATAGTTTCAGATACAATTTTTTTATAATCTATTGATGCAGATGTTGTTATTTCTCCTGAAACAATTACTTTACCCATAGTTACCATTGTTTCACAGGCTACTCTGGCATTTTTATCTTGATTTAAAATTGCATCTAAAATTGCATCAGATACCATATCACATACTTTATCTGGATGACCTTCAGTTACTGATTCTGATGTAAATAAATATTTTTTTAACATAATACTTGTTCTCCCTTAAATCAACGGGCCTGAATTTATTAAATATTCTACTTCCTTGCCATATATTTTAAAATTTTCTCTAAACTGATAAGCAAGTTTACGAGCTTCTTTATCATAATCTTGCTTATTTTTCCATGCATTAATTGGATTAAGAATCTTTTTATTAACTCCTTTGACATAATCCGGTATAGATAAACCAAAATACTTTTCTTTTGTGTAATACGTATTATCTAATAATCCCTCTAATATTGCATTTATCATCAATCTTGTATTTTTAATAGAAATTCTATTTGCACCAGAGTTGGGATTGCCTCCAATCCAACCTGTATTTACGAGAAAAACTTCAACATTATGCTCTTTGATTTTTTTATTTAATAATTCTGCATATATAAGAGGATGTAATGTTAAAAAAGGTCCACCATAACAAGGTGAGAAAGTAGCTACTGGCTCAGAAATTCCTCTTTCAGTTCCAGCGACTTTTGCAGTATACCCACTTATAAAATGATACATTGTTTGTTCATTATTTAATTTTGAAATTGGAGGTAAAACACCATATGCATCACAAGTTAAAAATATAATTTTATTTGGATGACCAGCTTTACTATCTTTATTAAATGAAATTAGAGAATTTTTTATATGACTCAATGGATAAGATACTCTAGTATTTTCGGTTTTAGAGTTATCATCAAAATTAATTTCTCGATTTTTTGAATTATAAACTACATTTTCTAATAAGGCACCAAATTTAATAGCATTATAAATATCAGGCTCAGCTTTTTTATCTAATTTAATTGTTTTAGCATAACACCCGCCTTCAAAATTAAAAATACCATTTTTTGACCACCCATGTTCATCATCTCCTATAAGCGGTCTTTTTGGGTCTGTAGACAATGTTGTTTTTCCAGTTCCACTTAAACCAAAAAATAACGCTGTATTATTAAAATTCTTATCAACATTTGCTGAACAATGCATTGAAAGAACTCCCTCTAAAGGCAGTAAATAATGAAGAACTGAAAAAATTCCTTTTTTCATTTCTCCACCGTATTCAGTCCCTCCAACTATTGCAATTTTTTCTTTTAAATTAAAAATAATAAATACTTCTGAATTCATTTCATCTTTTATAAAATCTTCATTTATAATATCAGATGCATTAATAATTGTAAATTGTGGCTGAAATGATTTTGATTTTTTATCATTATTAATAAACATATTTCTACAAAAAAAATATTGCCATGCTTTTTTTGCTACTACTCTAATTGGTAGTTTATACTCATCATCAGAACCAGCAAATCCTTCAAAAATATATACATTATTATCATCGTTTTTATAATAATTAATTACCTTATTGTAAAGCTTATTAAATATTTTTGTATTTATTTTTTTACTTACAGGTCCCCACCATAAATTATCTTTTGAAAAACTCTCTTCCACAAAATATTTATCATTTGGTGATCTTCCAGTAAACTCACCTGTATCTATCATCATAGCACCAGACTTACCAATTACTCCTTCACGTTTTCTGAGAATTTCTTCATAAATAACTTGAATTGGAGGATTTATAAAAACTTTATTTTTATTTTTAAATTCTAAATTCATCATTTTTTTCCTATCCATCAGGATGTGATTTTTTATAAACTTCTTTTATTCTTTTAATTCCAACATGCGTATAAATCTGTGTAGAAATTAAATCTTCATGACCAAGCATATCTTTAACTGATACTAAATCAGCTCCATTTTCTAGCATATGAGTTGCAAATGAATGTCTTATTGAATGTGGACTTAATTTTTCATTAACAGATATTAATTTTAAATACTTTTTTACAATATTAAAAAGTGTTTTATCACTTATATGCCCTAAATTACTTTTTTTAATTTTTGGATATAGAAACATACTTTCTGAATACTTAACTTTACTTCTTTCTTTAATATATTTTTTTAGCGAATCTTTAGCTTTTTTACCAATTATTACATATCTCTCTTTTGCACCTTTACCTGTAACTTTAATAATATTTTTTTGAAAATTTATATCCATTAATTTTATTTGCGCCAATTCAGAAATCCTGATTCCAGTTGAATATAATACTTCTAGAATAGATTTATCTCTTATTCCAATATAACTACTTAAATCAGGTAATTTCATCAAATCATTTATTTCACTTATAGAAAGTAAATGAGGTAATTTTTTTGATATTTTAGGATACTGTACAAAGTCCATAATATTATCATTAATAAATTTATTATTTAAAAAATATTTAAATAAAGATTTAATTGATGATATTTTTCTGTGAATACTTTTTTCAGATATTTTTGATTTAAAAAGTTTTTGAATATAATTATGCAAATTATCTAAACTAATATTTTTTATATTTGAATCATTTAAATTTTTGCTTAAATAAAGATTAAATTCCATAAGATCTGTTTTGTATGCTCTAATAGTATTTTTAGAAAAATTTTTTTGATTTAAGAGATAATCTAAAAAGTTATTAATAGCTTTTTCATCTATATTCATTTAATTTTTCCAATACATTTATAAAATCCTGAGGATAAGGGGCTTCAAAAACCATATATTTTTTTGTTTTTGGATGTTTTAATTCAATACTTTTTGCATGTAAAGCAAATCTATTAATTTGTGAAATTATATTCATTATATTGATTCGATCTTTTTCATGGAAACCATTTATAATACCATCACCTCCATTATACAAATCATCTTTAATAATTGGATGTCCAATTGATGATAAATGTACTCTTATTTGATGAGTTCTTCCAGTTAAAGGGAAAATGCTCACTAACGAAAGTGGTAAAGAATATGACATCTTAGGCTTTATATATGAAGTTGATTTTTTTCCTGAAGAATTAAATAATTTGAACTTCAATCTGTTTTTAGGATCCCTTCTAAGGAAACCATTAATAGTTATTTTTTCATTGAAATTACCCCAAATAACTGCTCTATAATCTTTTTTAATCTCTCTATTAGCAAATTGCTCGCTTATATAATAATGTGATTCATTATTTTTAGCAAAAACAATAACGCCTGATGTCTGTTTATCTAATCTATGAATAACCCCAGGCCTTTCATCATTCATATTTGATAAATTCTCACAATAATATAAAACACCATTTAACAATGTAGAGCTTAAATTTCCAATTCCTGGATGTACAACAATACCTGAATTTTTATTTAATACTAAAATATCATTATCTTCATACAGGATATCAAGCTTCATTTTTTCAGGTTTTAAGTGAGATTTCTTATTTTTGAAATCCTTTGTATCTATTTTAACTATTTGATTTAACTTTAGCTGAAATGAAGGTTTTACTAGAAAATCATCTACGAAAACATAATTATTTTCGATTAATTTCTGAATGTTTGTACGAGATAATTTTGGTAATTCATTTTTTAAATATTTATCTAATCTCTGAGGATAATCAAAATTATATTTAAATGTTTTTTTCAATTGAATTATTTTCTTTATTCACAAAAAAATTATATAAAAATAAAAACAAGCCAACAGTAATTGAAGCATCAGCAATATTAAAAATATACCATCTAAAATTACCAATACCCATATCGATAAAATCAATTACACCATTATAATTAAGACTAGGGAAAAAAACTAAAACTCTATCAATACAATTTCCTATTGCTCCTCCTAAAATAAATGATAATGGATAAGCATCAAATTTTTCAGTAGAAATTGAATGGAATAATTGAAAAAAAATAAAAATAATAGCCAAAATAGTTAAAATAGTTATATAAATATGATAATTACTAGTATCAATACCAAATGCTATTCCTGGATTTTCTAAAAATGTGAACCTTAAAAAATCTCCTAAAATATTTATTCTTTGAAAAATTAAATCTTGATTTATAAAATATTCTTTGACTAAAATTTTAGAAATCTGATCAAAAAAAATTACAACTATAGGAATTAAAAAAAATTTCAACTATCTATTACTCTTGCAATCAAAACATTTTCTGGTATGAGGAACCTCTTCCAATCTTGCTTTAGAAATAATTTTACCACATTCTTCACAGATACCAAAAGTTTGATCTTTTATCATAACTAAAGCTTTATCTAAATATCCTAGAAACTTTTTATTTCGAGCAATCATATAATAAGCTTTTTCCAACTCAACATGATCGGAACTTGCATCTGCCATATGTGATGAATATATAGCATTTGAAGTAGATTCTTTTAAAATCTCATCAGCTTTTTCTTTTGATTCATTAATTTCAGTTAATAAAACTTTTCTTTTCTCATTAATTAAATTTGAAAAATATTTTAAATCATCTTTTTTCAATTTACGTGTCGCCATATATTTATCCTGTTACTCTGCTAATTAACAAATCAATTTTCTCAGAATTTATAGTAAATTTCTCAAAATTACTACTATTTATAGAATCAACTTTATTTAAATTAATACATAATGTTTCATTTTTAAAATATTCAATATTCTGTTGTAAAGCTGTAAAAAAATTAGATGAGCAATTAATTTCAATATTTATTCTATTTTCAACTTCAAAATTTAGCTCTTTCCTCAAGTTTTGAACTTTTCTAATCAAATCTCTTACAGCACCTTCGTTAATTAATTTTTCTGTTAGACTTACATTAACTGAAACAAAAATACCATTGTTTTCAGAAAGTGAATAATTTCCAACAGGTTCAGATTTAATTTCAACTTCTTCTTTGTTTATAATAAATTTTGTTTCTTTAAAAAAGTAATTGAAATTATCATCTAAATTATTATTGAATTCATTAAAGTCTAAATTAGAAATCAAACCTGCTATTTTTTTTACATCACTACCATATTTTTTACCAAGTAAATTAAAATTTGGTTTAATTTCGTATTTTACAATTTTATCAATAGAATCAACAAAACATATATCTTTAACATTTAATTCTTCAAGTATTTGATATTTATTTTTTTCAATAAAATCAACACTATCATNACTAATAAATACTTTAATATCAGCAAGAGGCTGTCTAATTTTTAAATTAGATTTATTTCTTGCCGATCTTCCAAGCGAAACAATTTCTTTTATGGTATCAACATTTTTGACTAATTGATTATCGTTAAACTCTTCAATTACTTCAGGAAAATCACATAAATGAATACTTGGTTGTGATTTATCATTAATCTTAAAAACTAAATTTTCATATATTTTTTCAGTTATAAATGGAATTACAGGAGATAATACTTTAATGTAATTAACTAAAACATTATATAAAGTTAAGTATGCTCCGTATTTATCAATATCATTTTCTGATTTCCAAAATCTTCTTCTATTTCTTCTAACATACCAATTTGAGATATCATCTAAAATAAATGATGCTTCTTTCATTAATTTAAATAACTCATAATTTTCATAATATTTTTTAGATGAATTTATAAATTTATTCATTTTTGCTAAGATCCATCTATCAAGTATAGAAAGCTCAACATCATCAAAGTTAAAATGTTTAGGGTTAAAATTATCTAAATTTGCATATGTTATGAAGAAAGAATATGTATTCCATAAAGTAATTAAATTTTTTCTAACTTCATCTGCTATTTCATAACCAAAAAGTAAATTTCTTTCTGGGTTTTGACTAGCATATAACCAACGCATTGTATCAACACCCATTTTTTCAGCAGCATCATCGAACCAAATGGCATTACCCCAAGATTTATGCATATCTCTTCCAGTAGAATCTTTTACAAGAGCATGTCCTAATAATGTTTTAAATGGTGCCTTAGATTCCATAGTTGCAGACATTGCTAATAATGAATAAAACCAATTTCTAAATTGCCCAGGAAAGCACTCAACAACGAAATCTGCTGGAAACCATTTTTCCCAATATTTTTTATCATTCGAATAATTTAACGTTGAGAAAGGAACAATACCNGCGTCTAACCAAGGATTTCCAACATCTTCTATCCTCGAACCGATCAAACCAGAATCAGGATGCTTTATCTTAACTTTATCAATCCATGGTCTATGTGGACTTTTTCCATCAAATTCATCCCAACCCTCAACACACAATTCTTTTAACTCTTGTTTTGAACCAACAACATAAAAACTACCNTCTTCAAATCTCCATATNGGAAGAGCNAAACCCCAAAATCTTTTTTTTGAAATCATCCAATCACCCATNTTTGTAAGCCACTCTAGCTCTCTATCATGTCCCCATTCTGGGATCCAATTGATATCTTTCACAATTTTTTTAATATCATTTCTCCAGTCCATATTNATATACCATTCATCAACTGACCTNTANACTAATTCATCACCCGATCTCCAACAATGAGGATAAACATGAGGATATTTTTCAACATAAAATAAAACTTCTTTTTCTTTTAAATTATTTAAGATTAATTCTGTTGTTTCTTTTTTAGTTGCAACCATACCTTCTAAAAAACCAAAACCATCAATATATTTTGACTCGTGATTTAATGGAGCAATTTCTACTAAATTATTTTTTTTACCAATTTTATTATCAATAGAACCACATCCAGTTGCAATATGAACAATACCAGTTCCCTCACCTGAAACGACAACATCATTTCCCTTACTATCTTTACCACCATCAATAACGATATGACAATCTTTAGCTGTCAAACCTTTACTTTTTAAATCATCTTTAACGAAAGGATGACCACCAGGATATCCTTGAGCATCTAATTCATCAAAAGGTCCACTATATCTCCATCCTAACATACTTTTTCCCTTTAAAGTATCAATTATTTTATAAGAACCTCTTTCTTTAAAAATCTGTTCAATTGTCTTTAATTTTGGAACACCTTCAATCCACTGCTTTTTATCTTTAAATTGCTTATCTAACCTTTGAAATGTAAAGTTTTCTTTTGCAAAATAAAAAATTGAACCATCATCAACTTGTAATTTCAGGTAATCTAAATCTATGTTAACTGCTGCAGAAATATTTGATGTAAGTGTCCACGGAGTAGTTGTCCAAACTAATAAATATTCATTATTTTTATCAATAAGAGGAAATTTAACAAAAACTGATTTATGTGCAACTAGTTTTCTTCCTTCTATTATTTCCATTTGTGAATATGAGGTACCAGATCTTCCAGACCAAGGAACAACATCAGTACCTCTATAAATCTTATTATTGTCATATAATTTTTTTAAAAAAGACCATATTGTGTAGTTATTTTCATCCGACATGGTATAATAAGAATTATCCCAGTCCATCCAATACCCAAGTCTCTTTGACTGCTCTGACTGAATTGCAGAATATTTTTCAACTCTTTCTTTGCATAGATTAACAAACTTTTCAATTCCAAAATCAATAATATCTTTTTTAGACTTAAAGCCTAATTCTTTTTCAACCTCAACTTCAACCCAGAGTCCTTGACAATCAAATCCATTTTGATATCTTAAATCAAAACCATTCATTGCATGGTATCTTTGAAAAACATCTTTTAAGGTTCTTCCCCAGGCATGATGTACACCCATAGGATTATTAGCAGTTATGGGACCATCTAAAAATGACCATGGTTTTTTACCTTTGTTCTTTTTTCTTAACTGATTAAAAGTATCTTCATCATCCCATTTTTTTAAAACCTCATGTTCTAAATCGATAAAATTAATTTTATTATTTATATTATTAAATTTTTTCTTTGACATATCACTAATTAATTGAGGAGATAAGTTAGTGTTTTTTTATATTTTAAAAAAACAATTACTATTAAAAATATTTATGAATTTGCTAAAAATTTGAAAGCATATAATAATTGCTCAGCTGTCAAATAATAATACTTTCCTAATTTGAATAAAATACTTGATGTATCTTTATAATTATTATCATTAATCAATGAATATTCAAAAATTAATCTTTGTTTAGAATCATATCCAATTTTATTAAATCTATATTTACCAATACCACAAGATGTGTTGATTACTATAAAGGGCTTATCTTTACAAATACTTTTTAGAGATTTTTTACTACTTAATTCATTTATCGAATCTATTGACTTCATAATAACTCCCTTTTTTTAGAAAATTATTATTTACGATAAAATTAAATTGTGATTTGAAACATACTTTATAATTAATGTGCTCTAAATCAAATCAACCATATAAATGGCAAGAATCTTTTTGTCTTTGATTTATATTCATCAAACTCTTTATACCTTGATAATGATTTATCTTTTTTTAGCATATTTGGAATCCAAATAATAAAAATAAAAATTAACAGTGCTATTATTGGAGTCCAATCTAAAGCTAATAAAGAAAAACCAAGATAAATTAATAGTTCACCAAGATAATTTGTATTTCTTATTTTTTTAAACATCCCATCAGTCATTAAATTACCAGGATTAAGCTTTAAATAAATATACTTTTGCATATCTGATGTAAAATGTAAGAAAACACCTAAAACGTATAATGTTATACAAAAAAATATATATATTGGATACATGGGAATTGAAAATGGTATAATACTGTTTCCAGAAATAATTATATAAGGAGAAAACCAATAAAGACTAAGACCGAACCATATGAATAATCCATATGACAAACTAGTTTTACTCTCCCACTGCCTATCAGGAAAAATTTTACTTTTAAGAACCCACATATATCCATATGTTCCATGTAAAGCTAAATAAATCCAAGCAACTATATTATTCCAGGAATTAAAATAATACATAAGCAATAAAATAAATATTGAATTTAAACCTTTGTGAATATCAATAAAATGTTTTTGCTTCAAATTTTCTCCTAAATAAAATTTATTTTTATATNAATATCTTTATTTAAACTATTATGAACAGGACANTGTTTACTAGATCTTATCAAAAGCTTTTTATCATCGCTNTTTAAGTTTTTATCAAAAAAAATATCTACTTTAATTTCTGATATTCTTCTTGGATTATCTGACATAATTTTTTCAACATTTGCATAACTATTATCATATTTAAAATTATGTCTATCAGCAACAATTCCCATAATTGTTAACAGACAGCTTCCAAGAGCTGATGCTAATAAATCAGTAGGAGAAAATTTTCTTCCTAATCCATTATTATCTTTAGGAGCATCTGTTTCAATAATTGAATTAGAATCAATATGTTTAGAAGATGTTCTTAATTCACTTAAATAATTTACTTTTATCTTAGACATCAGATGATATTATTACATTTACTAAAGTAACGATATCTAAAATATTTATAATTCCATCGGAATTTAAATCTGCAGCACATATCTCTTCATTTGATACATTAGCTGAATTAACAACCATATTAACTAATGTTACAATATCTAAAATATTAATATCAGCATCAGAATTTATATCACCAGCTGTACATTGCTGGCTGTATTCATAAAATCCAGTTCTATGATTATTACCTCTAAACATATTCCAATAATTAAAATCGTTAGCTACTTGTTCTTTAATATCATAAATCACTACATCACCAGTAGTACCTGAAATAATTTCAAAATCATTATCTTGATCAATATCACTAACAATTGGAGAAGATGCATAAGCAAAGGTATTAGATGAAGGGAAACTATCATAAGAAACTAAATTTTCATATGAATTATTTAAGCTTTTTAATACATTCATTTTTCCAGTTTCTGTACCAAATATTATTTCTGCTAATCCATCAGAATCTAAATCTTCAAAAATTATAGAACCAACAATTGATCCAAAATCAAAACCTTGTTCAAGACCAATTGGGAAACCACTAAATATTTCACCATTAATATCAATAGCATATAAAGTTCCACTATCAGATCCAAAGAAAATCATTAGTCCTTGATTTGAATCTAAAAAAGAAGGTGAAGTATAAATGTCATTATCAGCATTAAAAGAAAATTTCAATGTACCATCTTGTTTTATACAATAAATAATACCATCTGTTGAACATGCTAAAATATACTTTGAGTTATTATAATTAAGAATTGAAGGAGCACTTCTTATCTTATTAGTTGCAACAAAAGGAAATCCTTCAGCAACAGTTCCATCATCATAAATCAAAAATATTTCATCATCTTCAGTACCAATTACAATATCATCTTTGTTATTGTCNTTAAAGTCTGCTAAGGCCGGTCCTTTTTGTGCTTTTGAAAGATCAACTGGAAAACCCTCAACATCAGTTCCATCAATATTAACAGCAAATAATTTTGGTGAAGATGAAAAAGAACCAAATACAATTTCTAAATCTTCATCAGCATCTAAATTTCCTANAGCTGGAGTACCAATTAAAAATTTNTCTGCATTNTAATCTAAAATTAAACTTTCGTGATCTAAAACATACAAGTGCTTACTTTTNGAAACTACNGCAATATCAATATTTTCATCTTGNTTAATATTTCCTGCNGCCAATGATCCCCAAATTTGATTTCCTGTGTCAAACGGNAAAATATCATTTANAAATTCTTCTCCAAAAGCATCAACAATATGTACCAAACCATTATTATCTCCAAATAAAATTTGATTTTCATTATTATTTAAAAAATCTAATACAATTGGACTAGGTTTAATTTCGCTATTAGTATCATATGGAAATCCTTGTTGGTTTAAAGATATATCAATTGAGAAAGTATAAATCATTTCTTCAACTTGAGNNTTNCCATNAATATCTATAAATGANGAANTAAGCTCAATATCAAACGATTCTTCACCTANAGAAGAAATATTTGACACATTACCTNNTAAAACTACTGATGAAGATTNNTCAACATTAACTGAACCAAAATCTAAATTATTATTAGAAAAAGAAATATTATCAGAATCAACTAAACTACCTTCAATTCCAATTGTATCTAAATAAAAAGAATTATTTGAAACTGTAACAATCAACTCAAATTCTTCACCAGGATTCAAGATTTNGTCATTATCTCCATTAATAATATTTATATCATTGGAAGTAGCAATTATTAAAGAATTNTCAAGATTATAAATCATTTCATTNACTTTAGTNGTTGCTAATGAGCTTGACCATCCGGAATCTTGATANTAAACAGTCATAGTATGATCTATAAAAACAGAGCTAGGAAAAAAATTTTCTGTATTAAATAAATTCCAAATAGGACTACCACTATCATCTGTTATCATTGGAACCCCTGCAGTTCCACCAATACCCCACTGATAACAAGAATAAGGTTGACCAATATCAGCTAGAGATGAAAAAATAAAAACATTTTCATTATTTGAAAAAAGAGAATAAAAATTATCAAAACTTGATAAAGAGGTATAGCAAGAAGGTCACCAAGATGCTGACATCTCAATAACTGTCACATAATAATTACCACCATTTAAATCACCATTTAGCTCAGCTAATTGAAAAACACCATCTCCATTTGGATCTAAATTTGAACCATAGCAAATGTCAAATTCCATATTCTGATGACCCATATTTATTTTATCGCCAACACTGTATGTAGCAGAAAAAATAAATGTAAAAAAAATAAATATCAAATAATGTATCATAAAAACCTCAAATTTTAAGTGATTTCATAAATAAAAACATCCAACCTAAAATAAAAAATATTCCACCAATCGGAGTAATTGCACCTAGCCATTTTAAACCTGTTATTGCTAATAAATATAAACTTCCTGAAAATAAAATTATACCTAGTGTAAAAAACCATATAGATAAATCTAAGTTTAAATTATNTATACTTTTAGATAATAAAACTAATACTAAAATTCCTATAGAATGAAAAAATTGATATAAAACACCTGTCTGGAAAACTGACAATGAATAATCANTNAAAGTATTTTTTAGATAATGAGCACCAAAAGCACCGAGTANTACAGAAAGCATNGATAATAATGAACCTGCAATCAATCCAAATTTTAGCATACTAACCAAATACTTTTTTTAATCTATCCCAAAAAGATTTTTTATTTAAATCATCCTTGTTATTAACTTTTTCAGTTTTATAAGTTGTATTATCNGCTATGACAGATAAAAATGATTCNGAATTAATCATATTNNTATCNTATTCAACAGTCATTAGAGATGACTCAAAATCAACTTCGCATTTTTTTATTCCATCTAATTTTGAAACCATAGCTTGTACTTTATTTGCACATCCATATTGGCAATGCATACCATCAACCTTGTAAAGTTCTGTGATATTTCCTGCAAACAAAAAACTCAAACAAAATAATAATGAAATATTTTTAATCAAATTCATAATTTTTTTCCTTTTTTATATAATTGNCTTNACTTCAAAAATTAAATAATAATTATTATTAAACATAATATTTTTACATAATGTTAAAATTATATTNAATTTAATTTTTATATTACACTATGAAACTTAAAAACAATACAAATTTAATATCAATAATTTCAATTATAATATTAGGTATCATTGCTATAGGTGGTGTNATGCAGCATGAAAAGCCNTCNTTTCAAAGGCCTAATACTCTTGANGANAANATAGTTTGGTTAGATTTAAATAACNATATGCTTGATCTNTGGATTCAATCAACTAATGATATTTATGGAATTCAATTTGAATTTGAAGGTATTAAGTTAATTNATATTNATGGAGGTTACTTAGAACTCCAAGGTTTTAACACATCACATAATGACAAAATGATACTTGCTTTTTCNTTTGAGGGAAAACATATTCCAAAAGGTGANCATTTATTGTGTTCAATTGAAATTGAAAATATTAATNAAGATAATGAGCCAAAAATTTCAAATATGGTTTTAGCAGGCAAGGGTGGTAGTGCATTNGATTTTGGNTNTTTTGATTTTAATAAAAATCAAACNACCTTAAGAAGTACCTACTAAACTTTATTCTTCAATACTATTAAACCCTAAACTAGTTGATAGTTTTATTCCACCTTCAATTAACTTAAGAGAATAAGAATTAACTACAACATCAATTCTCTTGTTTTTACCAGATGGCATTGCAAACTCTATATGATCAGATACTGCTTGTGGTCCATTAAGTTTTAATGGTTTTGAGAAATATTTTCCTATATCAATTTTACCAATATCATATCCTGCTATATCAATAATAACATCAGCATCTACAATCTGAATAATAATCAAATTATTTAACTTATCATAAGATATATCTACTTTGCCTATAACATCTTGAGTAGTGCTAATCAAATTATTATAAATTTGAATTTCAGCATTAAAAACTGCTTTTTCTTTTGAAATATTTATTCTTGAATTTTTAAGATTCCAATCAAAAGATTTAATCTCACCTTTAATACTTCCAAGATTAGCAAAAAAATCATTTATCAAATCTTGATGAATAATTAAACTAATATGATCTGGACCTGAAAGTTCTACCGAATTATCTAATACAGGCTCTGAAAATAAAAAAGAAAATAATATAATTAGTTGAAGAATCACTAATTTATATATTCACTAATCTGTAGATTGTTCCATTATAATCTATAATAAAAATTTCTCCTTGATTATTTTCACCAAATGAAGAAAGATANAATTCTTTTTTNCTTATACTATTCATGATGGTATCTGTATGATTTTTTAAGTTACTTCCTCCATCTTGGTNAATATTNATACTCCATATTTTNCCTGTNCAATAGTCNCCAAATATATACTTNCCATACATATCAANNAATTCATCTCCNCTNTAAACATAACCTCCAGTAATNGAACATCCNTCCATNTTTGGTTGCTTAATACCAAATAATGTCTTAGCATAATTAGCATTATTTGGATATTCNAAAGATGGATTAACTAATCCTNTACTNNTGCAATTAGAATTTTCAGGATAACAATGNTTTCCCTCCATAATATTCCAGCCATAATTATTGCCTCCAATATCAGAAAAAGATTGAAAATTAATTTCTTCCCATAAACTTTGACCTACATCTCCAATAAGCATATCACCTGTTAATCTATCAAACGAAAATCTCCAAGGATTTCTTAAACCATANGACCAGATTTCAGATTTAATTTTTTTATCNTNTACAAAAGGATTATNTGANGGTATTAAATAACCATTATCAGTATTAATATCAATTCTTAAAATTTTACCAAATAAGCTTGATAAATCCTGGGCTCTTTTTTCAGGATCTCCAGCTGAACCNCCATCACCTAGGCCTATATATAAATAACCATCTTNTCCAAAGGTTATGGTTCCACCATTATGATTCATATAAGGTTGTTTTAATTTCAAAATTATTTTTTCAGATTGCTCATCAGCTATACCATTAAAAACATTAAATCTAGATATGATTGTATTATCANTTTTATCATTATAATGGACATAAATATAATTATTTTTATCAAAATTTGGATCAAAGGCAAGACTCAANAAACCCATTTCATCNCCAGGGTATAATGGTTTATGTACTCTATCTCTTATATCTAAAAAGTAAGATCTTAAAATTTGATCATTTTTTAGAATTTTTATNGTTCCTCTNTGCTCTAAGATAATATGGTGATTTNTAGTATTTGGAATCGATGATATAAAAATTGGNTTTTTAAATCCTGATGCTATTTTTACTGCTCCAATATCAGAAAATATAAAATTAGTACAAATACAAATAATTGATAATAAAATATTTTTCATATAAATATATTACATAATATTAAAATAATTGTTAAACAAAAAAGCCCCCAAAAATTCATTCGGGGGCTTTAATTTAGATTAATANTTATATAATACTANTCTTCACACANCTCAGCTGTACTAGTAGATCCTGTAACATCAGAGGAAGCAGAATCAGATAATACAATACCAGATAAACCTGTAGGTGCTCCAGCTAAAGTTAGTTCAGTTAATACACCAGAACCAGCTGCAATAGTTGCTCCAGTAAATGAAAATCCTAGAGCAGTTGAACCACCAGCTGATACTGTAAATCCAGCACTNGCNGCNNCACCNCCNGNNGCNCCNGTCATNGTAGTNCCATCNANNTTAAANTGAAANCCNGCTACNGTNGNNGTAAANTTATAATATACTNNNCCANNNGCNNCAANNTATAANGTATTATCNNCNGCNGGTAAATCNGNACATACTGCATCANNNNTAGCNCATGTTGAACCATCACCACCACATACACCACACTCATCTNCTACTGCTGTAGATCCACATACATTATCACATCCACCAACTACTGNATCACCACCACATACTCCAGCACAATCTACTACTGAATCACCACCACATACTCCAGCACAATCTTCTACNGAATCACCACCACATACTCCAGCACANTCTTCTACTGAATCACCACCACATACTCCAGCACAATCNNCTACNGNTGTACCTTCACAAACACCAGCACAATCTTCTACTGCTGTNCCATCACATACTCCTGCACAATCTTGTGCCTGATTCCANANTGGNTCAAANGGATTTCCACCAGAACCTATCCAAGTNCCACCATTTGAATTNCAAGTAGCTTCATCTTCATANNCAAAACTTCCCATTCCNTAATAACAATATGGTGTCCAACAATCTCCACAATCATCTAAAGTTGANAAACCACCGCATACTCCAGCACAATCTTCTACTGCTGTACCCTCACAAGAACCAGCACAATCTTCTACTGCAGTTCCTCCACAAGTACCAGCACAATCATTAACATTACCATCGCAATCGCATGCACCATCTGCAATACCATTACCACCACATACACCACATTCATCTACTACGCTTGTACCTTCACAAACTCCTGCACAATCCGTTGTAGCATCTCCCTCGCAAACACCAGCACAGTCTACTACAGCATCACCTCCGCAAACACCAGCACAATCTTCTACTGCTGTTCCATTTGGAGTTCCAGCACAATCAGCACATGTTGAGTTATCACCATCGCAAACACCACATTCATCTAAAGCTGATGTACCATCACAAACACCTGCGCAATCCACAACAGCATTGTTTACTCCACCACATGTACCATCACAATTTGTAATATCGTCAACTGGATATTCACAACTATCCAACAAATCAACTGTAGCTGATTCATTATAATTACACGCAGTAGAATCCATACAACCATCAACTGGTGCTGCAGGATCATCATCACTACACGTGTATATAAGTAACGACAACAAAATTAACATATATTTTTTCATTATTTCTCCTCGTATTTATATAAATTTCTTGAAATATTTACTCTAATTTATTAATATCAATTAATGTCTACAAGTAATAAATATTAATTTTTATTAACTAAATGTAACAGAAAGTAGTCCTTGTATCATTATAATAATCTTTTTAATTTTGTGATATATATCAATTTTAAAGAATAAAAATAACTTTAAATTAATTATAAGCTCAAATTTAAATTTATATTTGAACTGATAAAATAAGCTTATTAAATAAACTAAAGAGGAGAATAAAATGTTAAAAAATAAATTAATAATAGGTACTTTATTAATTAGTCTTTTTTCAACAGGTTTAGTTGCAAAAGATAAAGATTATGAAGCAGCTAAGAAACCTTCAATTACATTAGAAAAGAAAGATTTAGATTTACTTGAAAAAGCTAAATCTAAAAATTTTAAAAATCTAACTGCGAAAGAAAAAGCGCAACTTTTAAAATTTCTAGATGATTACGCTGCTTCAGCAAAAAAAGAAAAAGTTGCTGATAAAAAAGGTAAAGATAAAAAAGGTAAATCAGATCTTAAAAAGAAGAAATTAGGTGGTCCTTCTAAGGATAAAGCAACTGATAAAAATGCTAAAAAAGGTAAAGTAAAAAAATAAATCATTTCAAATAAATTTGTAATGTGACAAAAAGCCTCCTATATTTAGGAGGCTTTTTTTTTACAATAAAATAAACTAAATAATACTCATGATTAAAAAATATATAATTTTATTAATATTAATAAATTTTACATTACCTTATCAAGGTTATGATTGTGAAATTTCAAAACTAAGTAATATTTCATCTAACAGAGCACTCACAACTCTTAAAGCTTTAGGCTATTATACCATTGAACATGAGAATGTTTATGTGTACGATGAATGGACTAAAAATCTCCAACCTAGTGAGTTTGATTTAGAAAATGCAGGTGGTATATTTATCATAGATATTCCAGATTCACAATCATCAAGTTTAGATTCTGATGATGAATACAATGATGGTGAGGGTTTTAGTCAATATTTATCAGGAACATCTATGGATAACTCAGTAGATAGTGATCCAATTGAAAGGATTATCGTTTGCTATGATAATGAAAACCCATCTCTTTATACTAATTTTTTAGATGTTTTGTATAATCAACTGGATGTTCCAGCAAAACAAATTTTAATTGAAGCATTAGTTATCGAAATTAATAGCGATGATTTGACTGATACAGGAATTAATGCTCAATACTTAAATCAAGAAGATCACTTGAGTATTCAAACTCCAAGTATTGATGGCAGTGTTACAACTCCCTTATCAATAATATATTCAGAAGATTCTTTTACTACTACAACTACAGATGAGTATGGTTACTTAACTACATCTCAATTAGATGATATTTTTCAGGTTAATCTAAAAGCTTTAATAAATGCTAAATCTGCTGAAATTTTATCAAGACCTTCTGTTTTAGTTTTAGACGGAAGACAAGCTAGAATTCAGATTGGACAGCAAATTCCAATTACAAAGTTACCAGTTTCATCATATTCTGGAGATGAAATTTTGATACCAGATATTGAATACTTACCAGTTGGTATTGTATTAAATATAAAACCTAGAATAAGTAATGATTTAAAAAATGTTACAATGCAAGTTGAAACAATAATTACAGAAACAGAAAATTTTTCTTCATCAGGAGTTCTTGAAGCTCCTATCATAAATAATAGGAAAGTTGAATCTTATGTTAAAGTAGCTGATAATACACCATTTATTATTGGAGGACTAATAAGTAATAAAGAATCTGATAACGAAGGTAAAATACCTTTTATATCAAGTATTCCATGGCTTGGGAAACTATTTAGATGGAATGCAAAGCAGATAATAAAAAAAGAAGTTATTGTTGTAATCACACCGCATATTATTGAAGATAATTCTGATAATTTTAGTAGAGTAATTCCACAAGATGCTAAAATGTTTGATTCATTTGGAAATAAATTATTTCCTAATAGCTACAGACTCAAAGAATCAGATATATATGATTTAAGTTTTATAACAGATAGTGATTACCTAGACTATGTGAAACAATCTTCTAAAAAAATTATTCCAGAAAATTTAGAACAAAAAAATACCATAGAATCTATCAAAAATGATTTTATTCCAGGAGAGAAAATAATCACTCAAAGGATGCTGTATGATATTATTGAAAGGGAGGAATATTTTTCATCAATAAATACTGAGCGTATTATTTTCTTTAATCATAATAAAAATCATAAAGTTGATAAATTAAAAAACTATTTTTCAATAATTGATGATCCAAGAAGAGGAATCTTAATTAAAATAAATCCTGCAATTAGTGATAATCAGAATTTTTTTAGACCAAGTATGACAATTGAAGAGGTGGTTTTAACAGAGGATTACAACTATAAAAATGAATTTAAAAATTATTGGCAAGAAGAATCTCAATTAAAACCAATATTAATTACAAATCAGAAAAATCTAGTAAGATTGTATGAGGTACTTATATTAAATGAGGTTTTAAAATTAAATAACACTTTAGATATGAGTATTAATGAATTTAAAAGAGGACTTGAAATTCAATTCCCAGCAAGAGAGATAATATCAGAAAATTCTTTTGTTATTGATGAAAAAATAGCAGATTTCTATTACCAGATTAATTTCTACTACGATAGTTTTGAAGAAAAATTTAAACAAAAAACATTATTTCTAAGTCAGTAAAGTTATTTTGAATTATTTAAAAGATTATTAGCTTTTCTTAATCTTTGAGATAGCATTGATAAAATTCCTTTAACAATCTTATCATTTGAATACATTATTTTATCAAAATCAGATGCATCTAATTTTAGTAAAATAGAGTCATTAACTGAAACTGCATCAGCAGATCTAGCTTCGCCATCTAGTAAAGCCATCTCTCCAAAATAGTCTCCTTTTTTGAGAGTTACTAACTCTAAATCACCTTTTAAGATTTTAATATTACCCTTAATAATAAAATACATAGAATCGCCTATATCACCATCTTTAAAAAGAAATTTATCGGAAGATAAATTTACTTCTTTAAGATTATTTGCAATATGAATTAATTCCTTTGCAGGTATTCCTTGAAAAATGCTTGAATCTTTAAGGTAAAGTGTCTTCTCTAAATTAGTAATCATATGTTTATAAAGTGATTCAATATGTGATTTATTAAAAATATCTCTTTCATTTAAATTTAAGTTATTCAAAAATAATTTAAAATATCTATTATCAATTAATTCACCAAAATTAACATCATTGTTTTCTAACGCTTTAGACTCATAAAGTGCTATTAAATAATACCAAGAATCTTGTTTTAAAATTTTTTCTGTAAATAAAATATCTAAATTTACTTTATCTAATTCAGCATAAAATTTTAAACTCTTATTTCTTTTTTCCTTTAAAGTTATATTATCAATAATTGGAATAATTTTATCCTTTAAATCATTACTAAGATATTCTTCAAATATTTCTATTACCTTTGATTCATAAATTTTTTTCTCAAAGATAGATAACTGTAATTTCCTTTTAAATAAATCATCATTAAAAAAATAAACTATCTTCTTTAGTAATCTTGAATTGTCATTTATCTTATTACAGTAAAACTCAGAAATTAATTTTTTTTCTTTATTTGATTGATTTAACAAATAAATTATGTTAATATCAAAAAATTGAGAAAAAATTAAATTTTCGATTAAAGAATCTGAAATTTTATTATTAATAACATAATCTTCATTAGTTTCTTTAAAATAAATCAAATTATCAAAAACCTCTTCCATAATTTCATAATCAAAGCTTGATAAATTTATGTATTTAAAATATATCTTGACATAAAGTTCATCATTTAAAAAACGTATGATATTAATTATTAATTTTTTTGTTTTATTATCTACTGAACGATCTAAAAACTTATATTCCAAAAAGTTATATAAATTATCATTGCTAATAATTCTAAACATTTTTTTAACGTTCGAATTAAGGTAGTAACCATCAGGTAATCTATCAAAAATAATTTCTAATACTTCTCTATCACAATTTTTTAAAGTAATAAATTTTAAACTTTTAATAAATTCATCATAGCTTATATCTGATGTCAAATTGATTATTTCACTTTTTGTAAAACCATATGAATCAGATGAAATATAATTAATTAAATGTGATAAATTTTTCTTTTTCATCAATTCACTCTTAATTAATTCTCGTGCATTATCCTTGGATCTATAATCATATTTAATAGAATTATCTAAAGCTGAAAATTTTAATTTTTGGTTTTCAATATTAAATAAATTTTCATTTATTAATTCTATATCTTTAATATTTCGTTTACACATTACATCAAGACATTCGATTGATATATCCGAATTTTCATCAATCTGATTTTTTAAAAAATGAGAACTTATTTTATCTTCATCATCTACCATATACTTTAAAATTAATTTTTGTGTAATAGAATCACTGTCAAAAAAAACTTCTCCTAATGTTTCCTTACATTTTTCTATAATTGTCTTGTCAAGTAAACTCAAAATAAAATATCTATTATTTTTTTCTTCTATTAATTTATTTTTAATAATATTTAACATTTCATTATCATCTGCTATAAAAGATTCAGAATCATCTAAAGAAAGTGTCCTATCATCAATAGCTTTTATTAACTCTTGAACATATAAGTCTTTTGTTCTTCTTGTTAAAAAAATTAAAACCGATAATAAAACAACTGCGATTGGTATAAAATCAACAAAATTATAATTGAAATAAACTGAAATAATTAGTAAACCTGCAGATAAGGAACTAAAAATATTTTTTAATAATATATTTATAAATGGTTTTATAGTTATTCTTTTAAAACTTGGAATAGGCATCCATAAAATATGCATTGATGTATCATGTAAAGTAGATTTAAAAATCTGTTCTTTACTCTTTAGAAGTAATACTATGATAAATGGAGTGACAAAATAACCTAAAATAAAAAAAATAAATAATAACATGGGTAATATCATCAAAGCATATTTAATACCAAATCTGTTTATAATAAACCCTGATATAGTAAGCTGAATTACAAAAGATATAAATGAAGTAATTGAGTAAAATTTTGCAAAATAATTTGTTAATTCAAGAGGATTATCTTGAAACTTATTAAATGAAAAAATTTTAAAATTATAATCAATAATTACTGATAAAATTGAAAAAACAAATGTTATTAGAATAATATTAAGAATATATTTACTTTTGAAAATATTTTTCAATCCAATTCTTGTTTTATTTTTAGAAATTGATACATCTTCTTTAAAAGATGATTTAATCAATAAATAGACAAGATATGGACAAAAAAGAATTAGAAAATTAAAAGCAATTACAAAATTATTTTGAGGTATTAACTTACTAATATACGGCATACTTCCACCAACTATTAAGGCTGATAGAAAACCTCCTGAGGTTATAATAACAAACAATCTTTTGGCTTGTCTATTTGTAAAAGACTCACTCAATACATCCCAAAATAAAATCGCTATAATAGAAATCTGGAATTCAACAAAAATATAATAAATTAAAATCGAATTTAAATTTGAGCTTAGCAATAAAGATATAGCCAGAAAACATACAACCAAATGAATAACTAATGATTTAAGAGGTAAATTAATTTTTTTTAAGATTAATAATGATAACCATACTAAAAGTCCTGTTAATATTGGAGTAATTAAATATAAGTATGATAAATCCTGTTTAGTAAAATTATTTAAAAAAAGTGAGTCTCTATATGATTTACTTAGAATGAAAAAAGATACAATTAAGAAAGAATATAAAAAACCGTATAGAGTTGGTTTATATTCATTCTTTCTTATATTTAAATAAGATATCATAAATTTAAGTTATAATAAATTTTGTACAATTCAAGGTTTTCCAATTAGTTATAAATATAATAAATTCTTAAATAAGAACTAATATTTAATCAATTCTCATCCAATCTGTTTTTTCACCTTCTAACTTTAACAAAATATCATACATATAATCTGATCTTAAAATAGTTATTTTAATATCATCACCAGTTCTATGAAGTTCTTCATCAATAATTCTCATTATATCTGATGTTTTTTTAACCACTTTATCATCAACTTTTAATATTACATCTCCTGGTTTTAATCCAGCTCTGTATCCACTAGAATTAATTTCTACTTTAGTTATTATTACTCCATAATCAATATCTAATTTTAAATATTTACGCATCATTGAATCTAAATTTTGAACTTGAATACCCGTATTATAATTTCTTTTTATTTCACCATTATTTTTTAAATCATTAATTATTTCCATAACTAAATTAATTGGAATAGCAAAACCTATTCCTATAGAACCTTCTGAATATGAATCACCTGTCATTATAAAAGTATTAATTCCTATTAGTTCTCCAACAGCATTAACAAGCGCACCTCCACTATTCCCAGGATTAATTGAAGCATCAGTTTGTATCATATTTTGGTAAACTCTGCCAGATCTTTTTTGTCCAAAATCCATATTTATTCCGCTTATTATTCCAACAGTTGCCGTTGCTTGATTTGATACATTGAAAAGACCTAATGGATTTCCTAAAGCAATAGCCCATTCACCAATTATAAGCTTATCTGAATCACCAATATTTATTTGAGGCAAATCATCTTTTTCAATCTTCAAAAGAGCTATATCTGTCAATTCATCTGTCCCAATAATTTTTGCTTCATGTTTTTCTCCCCCTACCNTTGTAATAATTATTTCAGTTGCACTTTGAACTACATGTTGATTTGTTACAATATATCCATCAGAAGAAATAATAACTCCTGATCCAAAACTTTCAACTTTATATGTTCTTTTTTGAGGAAAAAAATCGTCCCAAAATGGATCAAAAAAAGGATTTAATCTTTGCTGTTTAATTTTTGTTACATTNACCCCAACNACAACATTTGATACTTTTTCAATTGCGTTAGTAATAGCATTTTTTCTTGAATCTAAAATTTTNTGGTAATTATCTGTAAAAACCAAATTAGATAGAAAAATAAACAAAAAGATTAATTTAAAATAATTCAGAACAAACATTTAATTGTAATCTAATATATTTCATTGACGTTAAGTTATAAAATTATGATAAAAGGTATAAAACAAAAATTATTTGAAAACAAAAAGATATTGAAGCTACTAAAAGAACTTTTGGTCCCTTAGAAACCATAGATTTTAAAGAAGTATTTAACCCAATTGCAGCCATTGCAAAAAGAAGACAATATTTACTTATAGTATTTAAAATTTNTAATACAAATAAAGGAATAAAGCTAAAATTAACGACTAGAGCCAAAACACTAAATCCAATAATAAAAGGAGGTATTGAAAAAAATATATTTTTTTTTGANTTATTTTTTTTAAATAAAAATAATGTTAATAATATTAAAATTGGACCCAACATTAAAATTCTTATCATCTTAATAATTACTGCAAATTCTCCTATCTCATCACTCATAATAAAGCCAGCTGCTGTTACTTGACCTACTGCTTGAATAGTACTACCAATTAAAAATCCAGCATTTTCACCATTTAGAAATGAATTAATTATTGTTGGAAGTAAAAAAATACTAATNGTACCTANTAAATTAATCGTTGAAATAGATAAAACAATATCTTCGTCTTTAGAGTTTAATACTGATGATGCACCTGCAATAGCTGATGAACCACAGATACTATTACCTAAACCCAAAAGAAGTGATAAATGACTAGATAGATTAAATAACCTACCAATTAGTAAACAAAAAATAATAGATACTATAATTATTAAAANTAAATTAAAAATAANNTTTAAATCAATTTCTGATATCAATGAAAAATTTAGANCTGAACCCATTGTTATAATAGCAATAGANAATAATTGTTTTTCAGAAAAATCAATNCCTTTTTTATAAGATTTATTTANANCATAAAAATTATTAATAACAATTCCCATTATAATGGCAATTGATATAGAACCGATTAAAATAAATGAAGAGAGATATAATGATATAAGAACAATTATAAAAACTAATAAAAAGCCTTTAATATATTGTTTTATAAAATTCAAAAGNAATATTTAAGTCTTGCCACACTTTAAATTTGCTGGAACNGCTGTATCAAATTTTTTTGGATAAGGTCTATTTTTTTTTCGCTCANTTTCTAAAAATTGTTTTTTAGATANATTATNACCAACGTTAGGATTAAACNTTTTCTCATACCCAATGGTAGAAGATAAAAATCCTTTGTAGTTATGACAAGGATAAACTATTGTTTCATCAGGGTATTTAAAAATCTTATTTTTAACACTATCATATATATCATTTGAAGATCCTTCTTGAAAATCAGTTCTACCAGTTCCTTCAATAAACAACGTATCTCCTGTAAATATATAACCCTTAACATAATAACAAACGCACCCACTTGTNTGTCCTGGAGTATGAATTACAAATATTTCATGATTATCTAGATTTAATTTATATCCATCCTCAAAAAATATATCTGCACCATCAACACCCGTCTTAGATCCATAACAAATTTTAGCTCTAGTCTTTTCTTTTAAATTAGAAGCACCAGTAATATGATCTGCATGAACATGTGTTTCAAAAATATAAAGTAAGTTTAAACCTAATTTTTTAATTACGCTTAAATCTCTTTCTGACTGCTCAAAAACAGGATCAATAATTATAGAATTTTTTGTACCCTGATCCCATAATAAATATGTATAGGTCCATGAATCATAATCAAATAACTGTTTAATTTTCAAATCATTCATTATTAATTATTTTTTGAAATTTATAAATTGTAAGGCAACATCTAACTTCTCAGATTTTAACCTATTCATTATATCTTGTAGATCATCAATTTTTTTTCCAGAAACTCTTATTTGATCTCCTTGAATTTGACTTTGAACTTTTAATTTATATTCTTTTATTTTCTTATTTATAGTTTTTGCATTTTCTTTAGAAATACCTTCTTTTAAATGTACGTATTGTCTTACACTCATTCCTGACGCTTTTTCTTCTTCTTTAAAGTCATATGTTTTCAAAGAAACTTTTCTTGTTATTGAACGATCTTTTAGCATATCAACAATTGCTTCTCTTTGCATAGAGCTACTAGATTCAATCTTTATCTTTTTTTCTGATTTATCTAGGCTAATAGAAGAATTAGTTCCTCTGAAATCATATCTATTTGCTATATCTCTTTTTACAATATTTACAGCATTATCAATTTCTTGCATGTCATATGTACTCACAATATCAAGTGATGGCATTATAAAATCTCCTATGTTTATACTATAATTTAAAAATCTACTGCTCAAATATAAACTAAATATAACAGATAAAAAAAAAGGGTCTATACAAATAGACCCTTTTTTTAACATTAGTAAAATGTTATTATTTAAGAAGCATTAGTTTCTGAGTTGAAACTTTTCCTAAACTTTCAGCTCTAACAATATATACTCCACTTGAAACATTTGAAGCATCCCATGTTAATTGATGACCATTAACATTAGCTTCATATATTCCGTTTGCTAAAACCGCAACCTCTTGTCCAACAATATTATATACCTTAACCGATACATAGCCAGCTTCAGATAAAACTAAAGATAGATTAGTTGTTGGATTAAAAGGATTAGGATATGCTTCTGTTAACATGAAATCTGAAATTTCTGTAATTTGATTAGTTAGAACACTATTTCCATTATTATCAGAAACTACATAAGTTGATATACTATACTCACCTCTAGTATTTCCTATTTTTTCTAAAGTGTTTAAACCATCAGTAACTAAGATTATTTTAGTATTATTTTTACTTGTTACAGATTCAGAAACATATTCTTCTTCAAGATTAATTAAAAAATCATTTCCATGACTTAATGTAATCTCAACACCTTGTACAAAGCCATTAGATCTAATCAATAAATCATTATTTCTAATTACAAGAGTTGCTTCTGTTGCACTTTCTGCTCTAGCTGATATTCCCATGATAATATTAACAACAGCAACAATATCCTGTACGTTGATTGTTCCATCATCATTCATATCAGCACATGGTAAATCATCAGTACCAGTACCCATGATATAATTAACAACCAATATAATATCTTGTACATTAATTGTTTCATCATCATTGTTATCACCTAGTAAACAATCATCACCACCATCATCACCACCACCATCAGCAGTTCCTGAAGAATCACCTCCTCCACAAACACAACACATTTCTAGTGAAAAGAAATCATCATCATCATAATTTCCACACCAAGATGGGAACGCATTATATGCAGCACAATCATCACCATATGGATCAACAGCACCATTATCAGTATCTACACACTCGCCAGCACCGCCATCATCTGCACCGCCATCATCTGCACCGCCATCATCAGTACCTCCAGAAGAATCACCTCCTCCACAGATACAACACATTTCTAATGAGAAGAAATCATCATCATCATAATTTCCACACCAAGATGGGAATGCATTATATGCAGCACAATCATCACCATATGGATCAACA
>NZPQ01000013.1 GCA_002693365.1 Fidelibacterota bacterium | reverse complement strand
CACTAGTCATAGATATGATGTGGCTTCCTTTGTTAAATAATTTTTTAGCAAATAAATCTTGTGACCAATATATGAAATTATTGCACATAACATCTTGTGTCATTTCAATATTTTTTTTATTTAGCTGATCATTAGCATCAATCATTTTTTTTAACGTTCCAAAAGCAATAGAATGAATAAAAAACTTTATTCTAATATTTTTTATATTAGATAATTCATCAATGATTTTTGTTCGAGAATCTTCATTAGATGCATTAGCTTTTTTATATATAATTTGCACATTATATTTTTTCAAATTATTTGTTAATTTTTCTATTTCAGAATTCTTTTTTCTTAAATAGATGCCATAAATATTGATTCCTTTTTTTGCTAAAGTCTGTGCACATTCAGCACCAATTCCACTAGATGCACCAAGAATTACAGCCCAATCATTCATTTAATAATCCTTTCTTCTTATTGTGCTAAATTAATCATTAAATTAATGTGATAAAACATTAATTATTATGAGACATTAAATATGAAAGTTGGTATTATAGGCCTTCCTAATGTAGGGAAATCAACTATTTTTAACGCATTAACAAATTCAGATATTCCAGCGAATAATTATCCTTTTTGTACTATTGAACCAAACGTAGGAATGGTGATTGTTCCAGATACACGTCTTGATAAAATTAATTCTTATATTAATAGTGAAAAAATTATACCCACAACCATTGAATTTGTTGATATAGCTGGATTGGTAGAAGGAGCTAGCAAAGGTGAAGGATTGGGCAATCAGTTTTTATCTCATATAAGAAATGTTGATGCAATTATTCATTTAGTAAGATGTTATGAAGATAGTAATATTACGCACGTTGCTAATACGCTCGATCCATTAAGAGATATTGAGATAATTGAAACAGAATTATTATTAAAAGATTTAGACTCTATTGAGAAAAGAATTCCAAAGGCAACAAAAACAGCAAAAAGNGGNGATAAAGATGCTCTTTTAGAAGTTGATTTATTAAATAAAATTAAAGATCAAATGAANAATGGAGTTCTAATGAATAAAATTGACTTAAATGAATCTGAAAAAGAAGCATTGGCTCATTTATCTTTCATTACAAATAAACCCATTATTTATGCAGCAAATATTTCTGAAGAAGATATTTCATCTAATAACAATTCATTTGCTTTAAAGGTTTTAGAATATGCAGAATNAAATAATTGTCAATTTATGCAATTGTGTGGTAAAATTGAAATGGAAATTTCAAAATTAGAAAATGATGATAAAATAGAATTTTTAAATATGTATAATTTGAAAGATTCAGCTTTAAATCATTTAATCCAANTATCATATGATTTGCTTGGATTGCAAACATTTTTTACAGCAGGAGAAAAAGAAATTCGTGCTTGGACGATTAAAAAAGGCTTTACAGCACCAGAAGCTGCTGGTGTTATACATACTGACTTTCAAAAAGGATTTATTAAGGCTGAAACGTATAATCTAGATGATTTAATTGAANATAAGTCTGAGTTATCTGTTAAAAATGCAGGCAAAATACGNTTAGAGGGTAAAAACTATATAGTACAAGAGGGAGATATTATATTTTTTAAGTTTAATGTTTAAGTTTATTTAAAAAATTTAATATTTCNGAAAAAATAATNTTCTGATCTGGGTTTTCATCAAACATATTNTGGTGTGCATTATTAACAACCAATTTATTAAAATAATTTGAAGGCAAATTTTTTTCTAATATATTCAAATTCATTTTTAATGCCATTTGATCATTCTTAGAATGAATTATTAAACCTGGTTTATTAATATTTGGTAATAAAGGCATAACAACTTTAATCATTTTTCTAAATTCATTTAAAGCGATTAAAGGATATTCATTGTAGCCATAAAATTTGATATTTTTAGATTTGAGTTGNTTTTTTTTAGGCTGTGATTTGATGATTTTACAAAGCAATGGAACCAAGAAATTTGTTTCAAATGGATTTTTGAATTTTAAAACAGTTCCTCCAATAATATATCCATCTATTGGAAATAAAGATGCAATATATAAGCTAATTACTCCCCCCATACTATTTCCAATAATAAAAATTTTTTCACACTTGGTAGACAATTCTGCGANATCTTCTTTNACTTGACTAAGCCAATGAGTATATTTTACTTTATTACACTCATGTACTGTTGTTCCATGTCCGGGTAAATTTTTTGCAATAGTATAATAACCNTTTTCACCTAGGTATTCTGCTAATTGCTTTANTTCATAGGTTGTGCTTGAAAAGCCGTGTATTAGATAAACTCCTAGCTTGCTTTTTGTATTGTATTCATAATTGTTGGTATCAAATCTATACTTCATTTTTCTTCTATAAATAATTTGCTTTTTCTTATTTCAGGAATGTGAAAAGAAATAAATTTATATAATAACATGTTAACATTGCCTAGTAAATTTATATCAATATTTTTTTCTAAAGTATCAATATGATTAGANATTAAAAATTTTAATATTTTTAANCCATCATAATCAATATCTCGTTTTTTTTTAATACTGCAATCTAAGCAAAACAACTGCCCAAAATCTAAATTAAAATGACCTTCTAATAATTCTTTTTTACATTGATAGCAATGAGAAAAAGATGGATNATAACCAAGATAAATCGATAATTGTATTTGAAAAAAAACATAGTATAGTTTAAGGTTTTTGNTTTTTGTTTGATTAAACTTTAAAAGAGTTTTTTTAATTAAACGAAATATGATATCGCATGGATTATCATGAAAGCTAATCTTATTAATAATNTCCATCACAGTTAAACTATATATCATTTTGTTATAATCTTTGTTTAAATTAGTAAAGCATGTTGTAATGCTGGCTTCTTTTAATATTTGAATTTGTCTTGTAGATTTAAACAAATAGACAAGATCAATGTAATTGCATGGTTGTAATATAGCACTATTTGGATTTTTAAATCTTCTTGCACCCTTGGCAATAATATTTACTTTTCCATATTTTTCAGTAAATAAATTACAAATTAAACTAGTATTACCATATTTGTGATGATTTAGAACAATNGCTTCAGATTGATAAATCAATTAATATGCCTTAGCAAAAATAACTTCATATTTTGCAGGTTTATTCGAAAAAATACATTTTATTTTTGTNNCATTATCTTGATTNAANGGGATNCATCTAATTGTTGCATTAGTATCATTTTTAATGTTTTTTTCTGTTTCTTCTTTTCCATCCCATCCGCATTTTACAAATCCACCATTATNGATTGTTTTTTTAAAATCTTCATAAGATTTGACATAAAAAATATTTGAATTAAGAAAATTAGATGCATCTGCTAGCATATCATTTTGAATGTCAGCTATAAGTTTTTTTATATTTGNAAAAGCATCCTTAATATTTATAAATAATTTTTCTGATGTATCTCTTCTCACGCATGTGATTTGTTTTTGAGCAATATCTCTTAAACCAACTTCTATACGAATTGGCACTCCCTTAATTTCCCACTCATTAAATTTATATCCTGGTGATATTTTTTTTCTATCATCAAAATAGAAAGAAATATTATTATTTTTCATATCCTCTATCAAACTTGATAATGTTTCTTTAATAAGCTTTAAATCCTCATCAGATTTAAAAATTGGAACAAAAACTGTTTGTATAGGCGCAATATTAGGAGGAAGACATAATCCTTTTTCATCTCCATGAACCATTATCAGCGCGCCAATCAATCTTGTAGTAACACCCCAACTTGTTGCATAAACATATTTTTCTTTATTATCAACATCCTGAAATTTAACATCAAAAGCTTTAGCAAAATTTTGTCCCAAGTAATGCGAGGTTCCAGCCTGTAAAGCTTTTTTATCACCCATCATCATTTCAATAGTATATGTATTTACTGCACCAGCAAACTTTTCAGATTCTGTTTTTGTCCCTTTAATAACAGGGATAGCTAAAATATTTTTTACAATTGCTTCATATATATTTAATATTTTTAATGATTCTTCTTGAGCTTCATCTTGACTTGCATGTGCAGTGTGTCCTTCTTGCCATAAAAACTCACTAGTTCTTAAAAATAATCGAGTTCTCATTTCCCACCTTACAACATTAGCCCATTGATTAATTAATATTGGTAAATCTCTATATGAATTTATCCACTTCCTATACATTGACCATATAACAGTTTCGCTAGTTGGCCTTACAATAACCTCTTCTTCTAGCTTAGAAGATTCATCTGGTATTAAGTCTGTTTTGTCATCATTATGAGTTAATCTTGAATGTGTTACAATTGCACATTCTTTTGCAAAGCCATCAACATGTTCAGATTCTTTTGTAAAAAAGGATTTAGGTATAAACAAAGGAAAATAAGCATTAGTATGTCCACTNTCCTTAAAAGCTTGATCNAGTTCATTTTTTAATTTTTCCCAAATTTGATAACCNTAGGGTCTTATAACCATTGTCCCTTTTACTGGTCCATAATCAGCAAGTTCAGCTTTTTTAATAACATCTGTATACCATTTTGAGTAATTTTCTTTTTTGGATGTGATGCCCTTTGACATTTTTTTCCTTTATTTATTAAATATTTTTTTTAATGTTTGGATAACAATATTAATATGTTTTTTTTCAAAACCATAGTGAGTTACCATTCTAAATCTATGATTGCCCTTATAATCAATTTTAATATCATAATTTAATAGTTCTTTAATAAAATTTTCACACGTTATATCCTTGCTTTTTAAATCAAAGAAAATAAGATTTGTATGAACATTATTTAAATTAATTTTTATTTCTTCTAAATTATTTAANTGTATTGCTAGCTCTTTTGCATTTTCATGATCTTCTTTTAATCTATTTATCATATTATTAATTGAAAACAAACCACAAGCAGCTAGTATNCCTGCTTGTCTCATGCCTCCTCCCAATGCTTTTCTTAANTTGCGAGCTTTGTAGATAAAAGCATTATCGCTAATGATTAATGATCCTACGGGAGATGAAAGACCTTTAGATAAGCAGCAAGTAATACTATCAGCATATTTTGCTAAATTTTTNACNTTTTCATTTAACGCAATAGATGCATTAAAGATNCGNGCTCCATCAATGTGCAATTTAATCNTTGTNNTATTTAATATTGATTTNACGTTTTTAACATAATCATTATTGATAGGAGCACCATAGCAAAGATTATGAGTGTTTTCTAAGCACACTAGTGCTGTCCTAGGGTAGTGAGCATCATTGTTATCTCTAATATTATTTTGAATATCTTCAAGATTAATTGTTCCATCTTCATTATTTTTTAGCTGATGAGAATGTATTCCNCCAAATGCAGAAATTCCACCAGCTTCATATTTAAAAATATGAGATTTATGACCNAATAAAACTTCATCGGATCTTTGACAATGAGTTAAGACAGAAATTAAATTTGCCATTGTTCCAGATGGTACAAATAATGCTTTTTCCTTGCCAAATAATTTTGCTATTTTTATTTCTAATTCATTTATAGATGGATCTTCACCATAGACNTCATCTCCCAAAGGTGCATTTACAAGAAATGATTTCATTTCATGTGATGGTAGTGTTACTGTATCGCTTCTTAAATCAATCATATTTTTTATTTTTCTTATAAATAAATTACTTAATTTTATTATATAAAATATATAAACAATATTCTATGAATTCATATAATCTTATCAATGCAAANTTTATAACTATGGATGAGCAAATGCCATTTGCATCCTGTTTAACCATTCATAATGGTAAGATTGAATCTGTTAACTCAATAAACAACAATTATAAATCAATTGATTTAAATAGTAAAATTGTAATTCCAGGTTTTATTGATGCACATTATCATTTAAAAAATTATGGAAAAAGATTAAATCAACTTGATTTGAAAAATTCAAAAAGTATAAGTCAAATTGTTGAATTAATTCAAGCTCATATTAAAACAATCAATAAAGGAGAATGGGTTTTAGGGTTTGGCTGGGATCAAAATTTATGGAATGAACAAGATTTCCCTTCTAATAAAATATTAGATCAACATTTCCCTGATAACCCTATTTATTTAACAAGAATTGATGGCCATTCAGCCTGGGTNAATAAATTAGCAATTTTAAAAACAGGATTTACAGAGGAATCAATTTCTAACATTGATGGAGGTAAAGTTATAAACCATTGTATTATGATTGACAATACAATGTCTCCTTTTCTTTCTGTTCTACCAAAGGATTCTTTAGCAAATGTTACTTCTTGGATTAAAAAAGCTACTGAAAATACAATTAAAAAAGGCATTACAGGAGTGCATGATGCATGGCAAGATAAAAATACAGTTTTAGCTATTCAAGATTTAATNAANAANAATCAATTTCCTTTAAGNTGTTATGGTATGTTAGCTAGCAGTGATGATGANNTAATTGATTCTTTTTTCAATTCTGGACATTATTCGGATGACTATTTATCAATTAGATCAGTGAAGGCATTTATAGATGGTGCTTTAGGTAGTAGAGGAGCAGCATTGCATGAGCCTTATCATGATGATCATCATAATTGTGGTTTGATTTTAATTAGTTCAGAAAAATTTACAAAATTAGCACAAAAATGTTATGACGCAAACTTTCAGCTTAACACACATGCTATAGGAGATAGAGGTAATGACTATGTATTAAACACTTATGGCAATGTATTACCCAAAGACAATGATTCTAGATGGAGAATTGAACATGCTCAAATGGTATCAGATAAAGATATAGTAAGATTTGCAGATCATAATATTTTACCATCTATGCAACCTAGCCATTGTACCAGTGATATGAAATGGCTGAAAGATCGTTTAGGTGAGCATAGACTTTCTTTAATTTCAAGATGGCAAACATTTATTAATCATGGCTTGAAAATTCCAGGAGGTTCTGATTGTCCTATTGAAGTAGGAAATCCTATTTTTGAATTTTATGCAGCCGTTACCCGCCAAGATCATGCTGGATGGCCTAAAGGCGGATGGCAGCCTCAAGAAAAAATCAACAGATTAAATGCATTNAAAATGTTTACAAAGTGGGCTGCATATGGTGGATTTCAAGAACATAGGAGAGGTATGTTAAGAAAAAATTATGATGCTGATTTAACGGTTTTATCTAAAAACATTTTAGAAGTTNATCATGAAGAAATTTTATCGACTAGAATTGTTCATACCATTGTAAATGGTCAGTTTGTTTATACTAATAATTAATCAGGAGAATAAATGTTGTCTTATATTTATTTAGCATGTGCAATTGTATGTGAAGTAATTGGTACAATGTTATTGCCTGCATCACAAAATTTTACAAAAATCATTCCGACAATAACTTTATCAATTCTATATATTTTAGCATTTTATTTTTTAACCTATTCATTGAAAAGTATACCAATTGCAATTGTGTATGCTACATGGTCTGGNCTTGGCATTTTTTCNATTTCTATTCTTAGTTATTTAATTTACGGACAAACTTTACAATGGCAATCAATTGCCGGTTTACTTTTAATTATTGTTGGAGTTATTATCGTTAACATTTTTTCATTTAATAAATAACCAAAAAAGGNGAAATCCAATGGAGATATTTTCGTTGGTTGCTTTAGTTTTTTCATTAGTAGCCTATGAGAGGGTAGAAAAACTTATTAAAACACTGAAAAAAAATGGTTTTTTAGATAAAGATTATAAAAAAGATTAAAANGTTTGAAATATTTATTTTGTAAAAATTCTTAAACGATTTTTTGCTTTTAATAGAGCATTTTCTGCTCTCTCTATATCCATTGTTTTATCTGATATTCTTTCCTTAGCTCTCTTTAAAGCATCTTCTGCTCTTTTTTTGTCTATTGATTCTTTTGATTCAAAAGTTTCTAAAAGAAGCTGAACACTTTCAGGCTTAATATCTGCAAAACCACCNCTAGTTGAAAATAAAATTTCTTTATTATCTTTAGTAACTTTTATTTCTCCAATTCCCAAGCCAATAATTGCTGTAGCATGCTTTGCTTGTATTCCAGTTAGACCATCNAGAGCTGGTATGCGAACATAAGAAATATTGTTATATGACTCAATATTTGTTGGAGTGATAATATCTAGTTGAAAATTTTTCATTTTATCCCATTTTTTTCGCTTTTTCAAACGCTTCATCAATAGTACCTACATACATAAAAGCATTTTCTGGCAATTNATCACAGTCNCCATTTAGTATAGCCTCAAACCCAGAAATAGTATCTTCAAGAGAAACATATCTTCCNGGNGTACCAGTAAATTGTTCTGCTACAAAGAATGGCTGAGATAAGAATTTTTGCATTCTTCTTGCNCTGTGAACCGTTTGTTTATCATCNTCAGATAATTCATCCATNCCNANAATTGCAATAATATCTTTNAGNTCATTNTANTTTTGNAGAATTTTTTGTACNGATCTNGCAGTNTNNTANTGTCTATCACCNATAACNCNNGGATCNAAAATTCNAGATGNNGATGCTAGNGGATCAACNGCNGGATANATNCCNANNTCNGCAATTTTTCTTTCNANTACNGATGTNGCATCTAAGTGTGCAAAGGCNGTNGCNGGNGCTGGNTCTGTTAANTCATCAGCTGGNACATATACNGCNTGTACNGAAGTTACAGAACCNTNNTTNGTNGANGTAATNCTTTCTTGTAAATCNCCCATTTCNGTACCNAGNGTTGGNTGNTANCCNACNGCNGAAGGCATTCNNCCTAANANNGCTGANACNTCNGANCCNGCTTGNGTAAATCTAAAAATATTATCNACAAANANTAANAACATCTTTACCTTCTTCATCACGAAAGTATTCTGCCATAGATAGCGCACTTAAAGCAACCCTTAGCCTAGCACCAGGTGGCTCATTCATTTGNCCAAATACCATGGCTGTTTTATCTATNACGCCTGATTCTGTCATTTCTCTATATAAATCATTTCCTTCTCTTGTTCTTTCGCCNACNCCTGCAAAAACAGAATAACCACCATGCTCAGTTGCAATATTTCTAATTAACTCTTGGATTAAAACTGTTTTTCCTACACCTGCACCTCCAAACAATCCTGTTTTACCACCTTTTGTATATGGTTCCATTAAATCAACAACTTTAATACCAGTAACTAGAACTTCTGCTTCTGTGGTTAGATCCTCATGTTTTGGAGCAGGTCTATGAATAGGGTATTTTTTACTATTTGCAATTTCATCCTTTCCATCAATTGTATTNCCTATTACATCAAATAATCTTCCAAGAACATTTTCTCCAACAGGAACAGAAATTGGTTCACCTAAATCTTTGACAGCATGCCCTCTAACTAGACCGTCAGTAGTATCCATAGCGACTGTTCTTACAGTTGATTCACCAAGATGTTGAGCAACTTCTAGTATTAGATTATCAGTATCATCTCTTTCAATTTCAAGAGCATTTAAAATCTCCGGTAGTTTCCCTCCAGGAAATTCTACATCAACAACTGCTCCCATAATTTGTGATATTTTACCCTGCATAATTTTATAGTTCCTTTCTTTAATTTGATAAAGCTTCAGCACCACCCACAATTTCTAACATTTCTGTAGTAATAGCAGTTTGCCTTGCTTTGTTAAATTCTAAATTTAGTTCGCTAATCATCTCTTTTGCATTTTCTGTAGCATTTTCCATTGCGAGCATTCTAGCTGCTTGTTCACTTGCAAATGATTCTAATAAAAATTGCCATATTTGAGTATTGAAATATTTAGGTACTAGTGATTTTACTAATTCAATTTTTGAAGGCTCATAAATTATATCAGTTAACNGTAAATCGTCTTCTTTCTTTTTGAATTCAATTGGTAAAATTTGACTTTTTAATACCTCTTGAGACCCTGCATTTTTAAAATAATTATATATAACATCTACNNTNTCNACTTTGTGATTTGAAAAATATTCAATAATATTTTGCCCTAGATTTATTGCTTTATTATAATTAAGAGCTGTCCATAAATCTTCATAATATTCTNCNATATTAAATTGTCTTTTTGAGAAATATTCATAACCTTTTTTACCTACACAAAATAATAGACAATTTTCATGACCAATTTCATCNATTATATTTTCAGCTTTTTTAATAATATTAGAATTAAAAGAACCTGCTAACCCTCTATCTGCTGTAATTATAATTAATCCATGTTTTTTTATATTTTTAGGTTTATTTAAAAGAGGNAGCAANGAATTATCAACATCATCAATCAAATTACTTATTAAATCNTTAATTCTNTTTGAATAAGGTCTACCTTTTTCCATATTCTCTTGAGATTTTCTTAGTTTTGCTGCAGCTACCATTTTCATTGCTTTTGTAACCTTTTGAATNCTTGTTACAGACTTTATTTGGGATCTTATATTTTTTAGATTTGCCATTAACTATTAAATGTTTTGGTAAATGCATCTAGTGCACTTTTTAGTTCTTGTTCATTGNTTTCATCTAGCTTACCTGAGCTTGCTATTTTATCAAGTGTACTTTGATTATTGGCTTCCAAATACTCTACCAACTCTTTCTCATATTTACTAATATTTTCAATCCCCACNTTATCTAAAAACCCATTAATACCAGCATATATAATTGCAATTTGGTTAGATACNGACATNGGAACATATTGGTTTTGTTTTAATATTTCTACCATGATTTTACCACGATTTAATTGTTGTAGAGTTGATTCATCTAAATCAGAACCAAATTTAGCAAATGCTTCTAATTCCCTAAATTGAGCCAAATCGAGCCTTAGAGTACCAGCAATAGATTTCATTGCCTTGATTTGAGCGGCTCCACCCACCCTTGATACAGAAATTCCAACATCAACCGCAGGTCTAACGCCAGCATTAAATATATCAGAGTCTAAAAATATTTGACCATCNGTAATTGANATTACATTTGTAGGNATATANGCAGATACATCNCCTTCTTGAGTTTCNATAACAGGAAGAGCNGTTANTGAACCTCCACCAAGTTCTTTNCTTAATTTACTAGCACGTTCAAGTAATCGACTATGTAAATAGAAAACATCACCNGGATAAGCCTCTCTNCCAGGAGGACGTCTTAACAATAGTGACATTTGTCTGTANGCACTAGCTTGTTTTGTTAAATCATCATATACAATAAGAGCATGTTTACTATTATCTCTAAAATATTCACCCATAGAAGCTCCTGCATATGGNGCAATATATTGCATTGGCGCTGGATCAGAAGCATTAGCAGCAACNACTATNGTATATTCCATAGCTCCAGCTTTTTCTAGNTCATTTACNACNCNAGCTACAGTTGAAGCTTTTTGTCCTATTGCAACATAAATACAGTAAACTGGNTCTCCAGCTTTAAATGCATCTTTTTGATTAATTATTGCATCAATAGCAATTGCAGTTTTACCAGTTTGTCTATCTCCAATAATTAATTCTCTTTGACCTCTTCCAATTGGNATCATACTATCAATACTTTTAAGACCNGTTTGTAATGGTTCAACAACNGGCTGACGTTGCATAACCCCTAATGCTTTACGTTCAATAGGATATGATTTNNTAGAATTAATTGNNCCTTTTCCATCAAGTGGTTGNCCAAGTGGATTAACNACTCTNCCNAATAGNTCTTCTCCTATNGGTACNTCAACAATTTTNCCTGTTCTTTTAGCNGTATCACCTTCTTTAACTANGCTAGAGTTTCCAAANAATACNATACCTACATTATCTGTTTCAAGATTTAGAGCCATACCAAAAACATTATTAGGAAGCTCAACTAATTCTGAGCTCATTATGTTTTCTAANCCGCTTACCCTTGCAACTCCATCACCAACATATGTTATTTCTCCNACNTCTGATACATCAATATCAACATTNTGGTTNTGTANTTGTTCTTTTAGTAAAGAAACTATTTCATCTGTTTTAAAATCCATTATTACTCCCGATTACATATTATGTAAAGTTTTTTTTAATTGATTGATTTGATAACTAACGGAATTATCAAACACATTATTACCTACTCTTANTTTNAAGCCTCCAATAATGCTTGGATCTTCAATATTATTAACAGAAGGAGAATTGTTTAGTATTCCATCTATTTTGATTGAAAGAGATTTTATCTCTTCATCACTGAGTTTGGTTGCTGTAATAATATCAACTTTATTCAAACCTAGTTGAGACTCACTTAAATGATTGAANCTTGATATAATATTTAANAATTCATTTGAATAATTATTTTCTATAATAATATTTAAAAATTCTAATGTTAATGGATCTAACATTTTTAAAGNATTATTTATTATATCANNTTTTATNTTAGTATCAATTTTTTTTGTGATCAAAATTAATCTAAAAGTTGATANTTTTTTGTATAAATAAGCAATAACCTCAAATTCTTTTTTTAAAGTTGTTACTTTATCTGTCTTNAAACAAATATCAAAAAGAGTTTTTGCATATTTATAGCTATTTTTCATTATTAATTAGCATGTTTAAATTCATCAACTGNTTCTTCAATCATTTTTTTATTATCATCTGCATTCAGATTACGTTTAATAACTTTCTCAGATGCTTTTAATGCAACATCAACAACAGTATCTTTAATTTCATTTAAAGCCTTTTGTTTTTCAGATTCAATTTGATCTTTTGCTTTAGTAAGCATACTGTCATATTGATTTTTACCATCTGACTCAAGTTTTTGTTTTAATTTATCTCCAGCTTCTCTTGCTCTGCTGATGATTTCTTGTGCTTCATTTCTAGCNTCCTGTAATATTTGTTCATTTTTTTCAGCNTGAACTTCAGCATCTGCAGTAACTTTTTCNGCTTTTGATAAAGACTCNTCAATTTGCTTGGCACGAGCGTCNAATGCATCCATAAGGGGNCCCCANGCCTTCCAGCGTAAAACAAATAATAGAAATAGAAAAGTTGCTATTGTCCATAATGTTAGACCTGTATTTGGCATGAGCCAATCATTTATCCAGCTTCCACCACCTCCAGCTGCAAATAGATTGTTTATAGCAATTATATAAATAAAATATTTTGATTTATTCATATATTTTTTATCCTACAACTGCAAGTATACAAACAACTAAAGCAATAATTGCAACACCTTCAAGTAGAAATAATGGTAAGTTAACTGCACCACTAATATCTTTAGCTGCTTCGGGTTGCCTTGCAATAGCATTAGCTGCAGCTGAAGCAAACATTCCTATTCCAACGGCTGCTCCGATAACAATAATTCCAGCTCCCAATGGTGCAAGCGCAGCACCTGGATTAGCTGCAAAAACTGAAGATACACCAATTATTCCTAGTATTGTTTTTCTTAATGTTAACATTTTTATTCTCCTTATTATTATTTAATGATCTGCGTGAATTGCCATACCAATAAATACGCATGACAAAAGTGTAAATACATAAGCTTGCACTAAGCTTACAATTATTTCTAAACCATAAATTGCAGTATTTAATAAAACCGCAATAAAACCTGCTAAAAACCCAATTGGATAATTAAAAACAGAAGGGTCATTAATACCAGCAATCCCATTTCCTAATATTATAGGTAAAGCAAAAATAGCAACCATACCAATATGGCCTGCTGTCATATTTGCTCCAAGCCTCATAATTAAAGCAAATGGTTTTACAAACATTCCAATTATTTCAATGGGAATTAATATAATTAATACAGGTGCTGGGACTCCACTTGGAACCATATTTTTCCAGTGGCCTATAAATCCATGCTTTTTTACACCAGCGATTATAATTGCAAAAAACGTAATTGTAGCAAGCCCCAATGTTACGCCAAAATTTCCTGTTGCCGTAGAACCACCTCCATTACCTCCAGGTCTAATGTATTCAAAAAATGGTACCAAGCCCAATAAATTACATGTTAATATAAAAACAAAAAAAGTCATTGCTACAGGTGTCCATGTTCGACTGTAGCTTTTACCAATATTAGGAATAACAATTTCTTTATTTATAAAATCCATTAAAATCTCAAAAATTTGAGATAGTCCTGAAGGTTTAGCATTTATATTCTTTCTATATTTTTTTGTAGCTAGAACTGAAAGTAGAATTGTTACAAACGCCGATATTAGTAGCATTATAATATGCTTAGATATTTGAATACCATAAAAATCAACGGATTTAGAATCAGCAACATGATGTAAGATTGCATCCCCCCATCCTGTGAATTCTCCTGATGCACCACTCAACATTGCAATTGAACTTAAGGTAAATATGAAAATTTTAATAAATTTTTTCACTATTTGAATATTTTTTTTTGACTAATTAACCCTTCAATAATATGAAAAAGTGTAAAATTAAAAACTCCAGAAATAATAAATTGCTTATAATTCGAGATACTTAAATTAAAAATAAAAAAGTAAATAAACATTGAAATAAATGATATTTTTAAAATAAATATTATAGCATGGTTAGCAAAATAGTTTGGATGCATTTTTATTCTTAAATAATAGAACAAAAAAATATGAATGATACAAAAAGTAGATATTAATAAATTAAATAGAACAATCATTTATTTAATTTGCTTGTATAATTCATAAAGTCCAATAACACATCCAAGGATTAATGATACTGTAAAAAATATATTACTATCATATTTATTTTTTAAAAAGAACCCGATTACACCAAATAGTAAAATAGATCCTAATATAGTTGAAGAAATACTGATTGCTTTTTGTAAGTTTTTATTAAACTTGCTCATTAGCAGTTTTTAAACTGCGATTTATGGTTGTCGCATTATTGAGTTTCTGATTGATCATACTGCACATTCCATCAAATTTAGCACCTTCTTCTAGTGTTATTATAGCTGCTTTTAAATCGCCCTCTAAGTGTGCATTTTTTTTAAGAGTGATTTTAGATTTAATGGTAAGATTTCCTTTTATTTTTCCACTAATTGAAGCATTTTGAGATTCCATACTACCATTAATCACCGAATGCTTAGCTGTGATAATATCTCCACTAGATTTTACATCACCATGAATAGTACCATAAACTAATAAATCTCCCTTTACAGAAACATCACCTTTTATTTCCATTTCAGGCCCTATAATAGAGCTAATATTATTGTTTTTGTTATTCAACAGAGACATCTTTTAATTTATATTCTTCAATAAAATCACGCGGGTCAAGTATATGATTATTTTTCCATATTTCAAAATGTAAATGTGGCCCATTACTATTGCCTGTTTGACCAACATAACCAAGTATTTGATTTGCAGATAAATAATCTCTTTGACTAACAATTGATCTTTCCAAGTGAGAGTATACAGTATAATAGCTGTTAGGATGAGAAATGATTACTGTATTACCATAATCATTGACGAAGTCCGAAAAAACAACCATTCCTTCTTGGGCTGATAAAACAGGGCTATTATTGCTTGTAGCAATATCAATACCATTATGATTTGAACTATGGTCACTTAATCCTTTTGTAACAATCCCGTCAACTGGCTTCTGATTTGGTACTAGATCTAAGTATGATTTTATTTGTTGATTATTAGCTATTATTGAATCAATATTAACTATTTCAAATATCTCATTAGTTTCTTTTTTAAAGTTTTGCATAATGTTATAATCGTGTTGTTTAACATGCGGATTTAAGAATCTGAATAAACCAAAAATTGAAAAACCAATAATTGTTATGATAATGGAAAAGTATATATATGCACTAAGTTTATTTATTAGTAAGGTATAATTACTTTGATTGCTATTATTTAAAATAATAATTTTATATTTTTTCATCTAAAATTTTATCTACGATTTTTTTTAAATTTGATTTTGAATTAAAATAAACTTCAATTTTTCCTTTGTGATTAGTATTTTTTTTAATTTTAACCTTAGAGTCAAAAAATATTTCAAGCTTTTTTTCTTCTATGGATTTTTTACTTTTAACTGTAGTTTTGTTTCGAGAATTTTTATTATTAATATCTCTTATTATTTTTTCAGTATTGCGAACACTGAGCTTTTGGGCAAGTATTCTTTTATGAATTAAATTTAAATTAAAACTATCTTTGAGGCCTAGTAATGCTCTTGCATGACCATATTCAATATCTCTGTTTTTCAAACTTAATTGTATATTTTTGGGTAAATTTAGTAATCTCATTTTATTTGCAATTTCAGATCTACTTTTTGATATTTTCTCTGCAATTTGTGATTGACTAAAATTATATTCGTTCTTCAAATACATATACCCTTCTGCTTCTTCCATTGGATTTAAATTAGATCTTTGTATATTTTCGATAAGAGCTAATTCCATCATTTCAGAATTATTATTAATATTTAAAATATATGCAGGCACTGAATTTAATTTAAGTTTTTTTGCTGCTCTGAATCTTCTTTCACCAGCTATAATTTCAAAGTTATTATTTCCAACTTTTCTTACGGTTAATGGCTGTATTATTCCTTTTTCTTTAATTGAATTGATTAAACTGTTAAGTTCTTTTGAATCAAAATATTTTCTTGGTTGATTTTTATTTGGAACAATTTTTTCAATTGAAAGCTTCGCATTAAATTCTTCTGATTCAATGCTTGCATTATAATTTCTAATTAATGCACCTAATCCTTTGCCAAGTACCTTAGTCATTATATTGTAATATTTCTGAAACTAAATTCATATAGTTTTGTGATCCGGTTGATGAAGCATCATAAAGAATAATAGGCTTCCCATGACTTGGAGCTTCGCCTAGTTTTACATTTCTGTTTATTAAAGTTTTATAAACCTTGTCTCCAAAGTAATCTTTTACTTCCTTTAAAACTTGTTGTGATAAATTTAATCTTGAGTCAAACATAGTTATTAAGATTCCTTCAATTGTTAAATTAGAATTTAGATTTTTTTGTACTAATCTAATTGTATTTAATAATTGTGATAATCCATCTAGCGCATAATATTCACATTGAATTGGTATAATAATTGAATCACTTGCTGTTAAGGCGTTTATTGTTAACAACCCTAATGATGGAGGACAATCAATAATAATATATTTATATTTTCCTACAACATTTTGAATAATTTGTCTTAAAATTGTTTCCCTGGTAAACATGCTAACCAATTCAATTTCTGCACCAGCTAATTGGGAGTTAGATGGAATAATTTCTAGAAAATCAATTTCTGTTTTCTGTATTGCACTATTTATATTTTTATTATTAATTAATAAATCATAAATAGTTAATTTTTGATTTCCAACTCCTAAGCCAGTAGAAGCATTTCCTTGTGGATCCATATCAATAATTAAAACAGGTGTTTCCGTTATAGCTAAAAAAGATGCAATATTAACAGCTGAAGTTGTTTTACCAACGCCACCTTTTTGATTTAATACTGATATGGTTTTTGTTTTAAATGATTTCATTTTTATTAAAAAATATTTTCAAATTTACGATTTGATATTTTTTTTTACAATATTCCTAATTTTCAATAAAATGTTTTATCTATGTAAAAAATTACTCTTAAATTTAAATAACTAAAAACAGTTAATTGAATATTAATATATATAATTCCTAAATGTTAAATAATTTAAAAATTCGATGGCTTATAATTATGTCAATTTTGATTGGCTCGTTTTACTTTATATATCCATCAATTGATTATTTTATATTTGATAATAATTCTAAGCAAGATAAAAGTTTAAATCTAGGACTAGATTTAAAAGGTGGGCTTAATATCATTCTGGAGTTAGATGATTTTTTATTTTTAGAAAGATTGGCCAAAAAAAATCTATCTAAACAATCAAAAAAAGAATTAGATACTATTTTAAATAATGCTAAACAAAATTCTTTAAAGAATAATTCTTTATTTTTAAAAGAAGTAGATAATTATAGTAAATCAAATAATATTAAATTAAATAAATACTTTTCAAATCTATCAAAATCATCTGATAATTATCAAGTAATGCAAGAAATTAAAAAACAGCATGAATATGCGATGCAAAGTATTTTGGATGTTATGCGTAACAGAATTGAAGATCACGATCAATATGGTGTTGGTGAGCCGAGTATACAAAAGTTAGGCGATAATAGGCTTGTTGTAGAATTGGCAGGGATATCTGATATTGCAAAAGCAAAACAATATATTCAAAGAACAGCAGATTTTGAATTATCTTTAGTTAAAACGCAAGGTCAGCTTTCTGAAATTATTCAAAAAATAAATAATTATATTAATAATAATATGAACGGCATTATTGATTTAGATAGTCTAATGATTCCAGATTCAGGATCGGAAGGTTTTTTAGTTAGTGGCCAAAATATTAATCAAATAAAAGAAATTTTACAGTCAACTGAAATTTTAGATTTAGTTAAGTCAAATAGTAAAATAGTATGGGATAGTAAGCCTTTATCATACAATACTCAAAGTAATGATTATATTGAATTTTATAGATTGTATTTAGTGGCATCCAATCCTGCTATATCTGGAGGTATGATTCAAACTCCTAAGGCAGTTGTCGCTGATATGGGTAATAATAATGCAGGTCAATGGGTTGTGAATTTAGACATGAACAAAGAAGGAAGAAAAAAATGGAGCAAATTTACAGCTGCACATATAAATAGGCAGGTTGCAATTATTTTGGACGATCTAGTATTTATGGCACCTTTCATTAGAGATAAAATCTCTTCAGGTAGTACTCAAATTAGCGGTTTTGAGAGCATGCAAGAAGCAAAAGATATTGCTAGTGTATTAAAAGCAGGTGAATTACCAGCACCTATTTCTATTGTACAAACAAATTATGTAGGTCCATCACTTGGGGAGGACTCTATTAATGATGGTGCAAATTCAATGATAATAGGTCTAATGTTAGTTTTAATTTTCATGATTTTATATTACAGGGGATCAGGTATAATTGCGAACTTGGCAGTTGTTTGTAATATTATTATTGTTTTTGCAGTATTATATACTATGAATGCAGTTTTGACACTTCCAGGAATTGCAGGATTATTATTAACAATCGGGATGTCAGTTGATGCAAATGTCATTATTTTTGAAAGAATTAGGGAAGAAATCAATTCAAAAACACCAAATTATGCTGCGATTAAAAATGGTTATAATAAAGCTTTTGTTACAATCTTGGATGCAAATATTACAACACTATTAACAGCTTTTATTTTATCATTTTTAGGATCAGGGCCTATTGTTGGTTTTGCGACCACTTTAAGTGTTGGAATTTTATGTTCAATGTTTACGGCTATTTTTTTTACAAAAACAATTTTTTTGACATTGTTTAAATTAAATCAAATTGAAAAATTAAGTATATGATTAGCAAAATAAATTTTAATTTTACAAATTATTTTAAGTCAATGGTATTAATATCTTTAGTTATTTTTTTGGTAAGCTTAATGTCTTTATTAATTGTTGGAGTTAAAAGCTCCATTGATTTTACAGGAGGCACAGTAATAAATGTTCAGGTTGATACAGATGTTAACTTAAGTAATTTAAGGCAGGTGCTAGAACAGGATTTAAAACAACCTGTAAGTGTTGTAGAAGTAAACTCAAATAATGAAACATATATTTTACTTAAAATGGGCTATTTATCAAACGAGCAGGTAATAAATGATGTGTTGAGTAAGGTTTATGATAATCAATATAGCATTAATCAGATAGAATCTATTGGTCCCAAAATTGGAGATGAGCTTAAAGTAAATGCTAGGAACGCTATTATCGCATCTTTATTACTTATAGCTCTTTACATTAGTATTAGATTTGATGGATATTATGCTATAGGAAGTTTATTTGCACTACTTCATGATGTATTAATAACATTGGGAGTACTTGTTTTGATGAATATGGAAATAAGCATATCGATTATTGCTGCTTTATTAACAATCGTAGGATATTCTTTAAATGATACAATTGTTATCTATGATCGGATTCGTGAAAACATGTTGTTAAATCCATACCGTGATAAGAAGAAAGTATTCAATACATCCTTAAATCAAACACTAAATAGAACTTTAGTAACATCTATAACGACTCTAATAGTAGTTATTGTATTATATATATATGGAGGAGATGTTTTAAGACCTTTTTCATTTGCTTTAATTATTGGAATTATTTTAGGAACATACTCATCAATATTCATTGCAAGCCCTATAACATTGTACTTAGAAGAAAAATATAATATTGAAACGGAGGAGAATTAAAATATGTCAATTAATGTAATAGTTGGTGGACAATGGGGGGATGAAGGAAAAGGTAAAATTGTTGATTTACTTAGTAAAAATGTAAATGTTGTGGCTAGATACCAGGGAGGTAGCAATGCAGGCCATACAGTATATAAAGATGATAAGAAAATAGTTTTACATCAAATACCAACAGGAATATTAAGAAAAAATAATGTATGTATTTTAGGTAAAGGGATGGTGGTTGATCCAGATGGTATTGTTGAAGAAATTGAATGTTTAAATAATAATAATATAGATTATGATAATAGAATTATTATTGATTACTATGCTCATATAGTAACACCATTACATAAATTAATAGACCAGTTAAATGAAAGTAAATCTGGTGGAAAGATTGGGACTACGTGTAAAGGTATTGGTCCAACATATCAAGATAAATATCAGCGTATTGGCATTAGAGCAATTGATTTACTAGATATTGACTTATTAAAAACAAAATTAGAAAAGCGCATTGACATGGCCCTTACTAAAAATGAAATTCATTCTGATGATTTATTGAATATTAATTTAAATGAATATTATAAATCTTGTAAAAAAATTAAGAATTTTATTAATGATTCTTTTCCAATATTATTTAATCAGTCGAGTCCCAATATATTAATTGAAGGAGCACAAGGAACATTACTTGATATAGATCATGGTACATTTCCCTATGTTACTTCTTCAAATTGCTCATCAGGAGGTATTAGTACGGGCTTAGGAATTCCAGGTAATAAACTAAATAATATAATAGGTATTTTTAAGGCGTATGTAACTAGAGTTGGTGGAGGTCCATTTCCTACAGAGCTTTTTGATGATAATGGTAAAAAATTACAATCAATTGGTAAGGAACTAGGTGCAACAACTGGAAGAGTAAGAAGATGTGGTTGGTTTGATCTTGTTGCAGCAAAATATAGTGCATCAATTAATGGCCTAACAGGTATTGCATTGACTAAACTAGATATTTTAGATAATTTTGAGACAATATATGTATGTACTCATTATGAGTATAAGGGTAAAAAAATATCAGAAATGAGTAAAGTATTAAACTTTTTGGATGATGTAAAGCCTGTGTATAAATCTTTCAAGGGATGGAATTGTTCCATTGAAAAGTGTAATAGTTTTAAAGAATTACCTTCAGAAGCAAAAGAATATATTAAATATTTATCATCAGAAATTAATATCCCAATAGAGATTGTTTCTATTGGCCCTAAAAGACATCAAATTTTAAAAATACAATAATTATGAAAATTAATTGTCTTTTATTAATTTAAACCATGGTGAAGTATTTAAAAACATTCTGTTTAATATTTTTTATTTCAAGTTCTATAATTTGTGATCCATATAAGCAGCTCGATATTGATTTTTTAAAAAAACCTGTTAAAAAGCCTGCAAAAAAAATTAAAAATGTTTCACCTAAATCTAAAAGCTCCCTACCAAAATATTTAGACGTAATTAAAGATTACCAAGAAATTTTTGGCTTATGGGATTTATACTATAATAAAGATAAAAATCAACTGTTACTTGCATTAGAACCTAAACATTTTGGCTCCGAGTATATGGCTAATATTACCAGGCAATCTGGTGATGCATATTATTATGGAAGTTCAGCGATGCTTAATGAATATCCTTTTATTTTTAAACAAGTAGGTCAAAATATTCAGATGATTCATATTAATGTTTTATTTAGAGCAGATTCAGAAAAATCAATATCTAAAGCAGTTGAAAATGATTTTTCTGATTCAATAATAGCTACTACACAAATTATATCGCAGCCACATGATTCAACTCAAGCAATTCTTGTGGATGCAAATAAATTATTCATTAGGGATATATCTTACATTTCTCAGCGCGCAAAAGGAAGATATATCTTTGATCAAAAAAATAGTTCATATATTTCTATCGATTCTTTTGATAGCAATATAGAGCTAGAAATTTCTACTTATTATAGAAGTAAAAAATCTACTGATTCTTATACCTTGCCAAACTCTAGAAGTATGGAAATGAAATATCATATAAGTATCATGGAATTATTACAAGATGATTTTATTCCAAGACCTGTTGATGATCGTGTTGGATATTTTTCTACTATATATCAAGATTATTCCAATACGCTACAAGAATCACAATATGTAAGATATATACAAAAATGGAATTTAGTAAAAAAAGACCCTTTTAGTCCATTATCTGAACCTGTAGAACCTATAGTATATTGGATTGAAAATACAGTGCCAGAGGAATTTAGAGATGCAATAAGAGAAGGTATTGAAGCATGGAATATTGCTTTTGAGGCGATTGGCTTCAAAAATGCAATAGTTGCAAAACAAATGCCTGATGATGCAACATGGGACCCTGCAGATATTAGATATAATACTATTAGATGGTTTATACAACCAGGTGCAGGATATGCAGTAGGCCCAAGTAGAGCTAATCCTTATAATGGGCAATTATATGATGCAGATATAAGAATTGCAGCAGATTTTGTAACAAGTTTTTATAAAGAATTTGATGAATATGTTGTTCCTGTTACTGAAGATGAGTTATCACAGTTATGGGATGAAGGTCATAGTCATAATGACCATGATCATCATCAAGGTCATGACCATAATCATGAAAAATGTAACTATTCTGAGCATTTAAAGAGAGAAATGGCTTATGGGTGGAATCAATTATTAGTAAATGGTGCATTAAGTGGCACTAAAGAAGATTTAGAGCGCTACGTTCATCAAGGGTTGGTTGATTTAGTTTTACATGAAGTAGGTCATACTTTAGGATTGCGTCACAATTTTAAAGCTAGTTCAATATATTCTGTTGAACAATTAAGCGATAAAAATTTTACAAAAAAATATGGAATTAGCGGATCAGTAATGGATTATCATCCTGTTTGTTTACTAGATGGTGGGAATACACTTTTCCAAACAAAACCTGGTCCATACGATATGTGGGCTATACAATATGGATATGAGCAATTTAATGATAATAATTTATTAAAAAATTTAGAAAATATTGCATCTCAATCCAATCATCCTCTTTTAGTTTACGGTACTGATGAAGATTCATTTGGNACCTCATCAAGGGGNATTGATCCATTGTGTAATACCTGGGATATGAGCAGTAATCCAATCGATTTTTACAAAGATGAGTTAGAAAAAGTTAATTTTCTATGGGATAATTTACTAGACAAATTTGAAGTTCCAGGAGGGACTTATCAGAAAATAAGGAGTGTTTTTTCTCAGGGTATTGGTGAATATATGTATGCTGGAAGATCAGCGACTAAATTTATTGGTGGAATTAATTTTAGCAGGAATCATGTAGGAGATAAAGCGCAGCAAACTCCTTTTACTGTAGTTAGCTCGGAGATGCAAAGAGAAGCATTAGATTTTATTTTAGTAAATTATTTTGATAAGGATGCTTTTGATTTTGATTCTGACTTGTTAAATAAACTAGCTCCTGAAAGAAATCAAGACTTTAGAGGTTATGTATGGCGATTAGACAGACCAGATTATCCAATTCATTCAGTTGTTAAAAGAATGCAAATGTATCCTTTATATTCTCTATATCATCCAAGAAGGTTAGCTCGTGTTAAAGATAATGAATTGAAAAATAATACATCCAATGTTTTTAAAATGGAAGAGCTATTTTTAAAAGTTAATAATGTTATATGGCAAGAATTAATTAGCAAAGAAAATATTAATAGTTATAAAAGAGAGTTGCAAATTATGCATATTAAAATGTTATCAGATATGTTGTATAAAGTAGATAGTATGCCATCTGATGCTATTTCATTTGGAAGAAGCAGTCTCAATCAAATTTTAAAAGATATATATTTTAGTATGTCAAATAATTCTTTGGATTATTACACCAAATCACATCTTGAATATTGTTCAAAATTAATAGAAACAGTTTTAGATCCAAAAATTCAGATAAATTAATCTTATGCTAGATTTAGTTGTTATTTTAGGTCCTACCGCATCTGGTAAAACTAATTTTGCTGTAAAATTAGCTGATTTGTTTGAAACAGAAATCATATCGGCTGATTCAAGACAAGTATATAAAAATATGGACATAGGTACAGGNAAAGATTTATTTGAATATCAAATTAATGGTAAATCTATTCCTTATCANTTAATAGATATTATCGATCCTTTAGAAGATTACAGTATCCATAAATTTAGTAATGACTTTTATAATGTTTATCAAAATATTATGAAAAAAAATAAATTTCCNATCTTATGCGGTGGCTCTGGATTATATATTGAATCTATTTTGCTAAATTATAAAATTCCAAATATTCCTCCTGATTATGAGTTAAGAAAAAAGTTAGAAAATAAAAGTATCAAATCTTTGCAGAACTTATTACAAAAAATAGATAATAATGTATTTGACACTGATTATCATATCACAAAACGTAGAATAATACGATCAATAGAAATACATAATAAAAAAAATATTACTTCTAAAGCAGATTTAAAAACAAGAATTCAGAATTATAAGGTACTTGGTATTAAAACTAATCGCGATATGTTATTAAAAAAAATTAAAATTAGACTCGAAGAACGAATGAATAATGGCATGATTGATGAGGTTAAAAAATTAGTTGATCATGGTCTTTCTCTTGATAGATTAAAGTATTTTGGTTTAGAATATAAATTTATTGGAGAATATATATTCAATAATATTTCGTATGATGAAATGTTTCAAAAATTAAATATTGCAATTAATAGATTTTCCAAGAGACAAATGACATTTTTTAGAAGAATGGAAAAAAGAGGGATTAATATTAAGTGGTTTAATAGCTGTGATATAGATAAGGCAAAAAATTATATAGAANCTTAATTANATAATGAATTTTGAAAATACATTAAATAAGTATAAGCAAAAATTAATATATCATGATTTAAATCGACATATAAAGCCTATTAGAAATTCATATCAATATTTTATTGTTATTCCAGTATTAAATGAATTAGAATATTTATTTAAAACCTTAAATAGTATTAATAATCAAAATTCCGAACTATTAAAAAAAACTTTAATTGTTATTGTTATTAATAATAGAGTTGATTCAAGTATTCATATTAAAAAAAATAATCGATTAACTTATGAAAAAATAAAAAAATGTAATTTTGAATTTGAGTATATTACTTTAGATTATTTTTCTAATGGTAATGAACTATCAGTAAAAAAATATGGAGTGGGTGTCGCAAGAAAAATAGGTATGGATTATTGTTTACAATTTGCTACTGGAAATAGTTTATTATTTTCTTTAGATGCAGACACATTAATATCTAAATCATATCTTCAATTAATTACTAAATATTATCATTCCAGTAATTTTAATACTTGTATAGTAAAATTTTTACATCAAAAATCTTCTAATCCAAAAATTGAAAAAGCTATAAGATTATATGAAAACATATTATATGATATTGCATATAAAATTAAACAATGTAATTCTCCTTATGGATATGTTAGTATGGGGTCTACAATTATATGTAAAGTTAAAGCATACATTGCTGTAGGTGGAATGCCACAAAAATCTGCTGCTGAAGATTTTTATTTTATGCAATCACTTGCAAAGTTTAGTAAAATAAATTTTTTAAATAAAAATCTTGTATACCCATCACCAAGATTAGAAACACGAGTACATTTAGGAACTGGATTTAGAATGTTACAATATAATAAAAATGACAAATTTATAGATTTGAGTTTTACAGACCGTTGTTATGATAGTTTAAAAAAACTTATTGACTTTGTTGATAGTCATTATAAAATATCTTATAATTTATTTATCAAAGAATTAAATAAGAATTTTGACTATAATATTTGTAATTTTCTTAGTGAGCATAATTTTGAAAATATATGGGATAAAATCAATAATAATGCAGGTAGTAAAAAACAGTTTTTAATTTTTTTTCATCAGTGGTTTGATGGTTTAAAGATTATGAAATTTTTAAAGTATATGAATAAATAATATGAATGGAATAGAGTTTTATAAAGGGTTATCGGCTGGAATAAATAATTTATTGAATTATAAAAATAAATTAGATGAAATAAATGTTTTTCCTGTACCAGATGGTGATACGGGGACAAATATGTGTTTTACATTGCTTCCTATTGTTGAAGATTGTAATGATAAAATAACNAAAAACATTGGNGAGTCATTAAATATAATTGCTGATTTAGCNCTTGAATCAGCTCGTGGTAATTCTGGTACTATTATAGCCCAATTTATTCATGGGATGAGAAGAGAGATTAGAGGGAAAGATAGAATAAGTATTAATAATTTTTCCGATGCTCTGATTTCTGGATATGATAGTGCCATAGAATCACTAATGAATCCTGAAGAAGGTACAATAATAACTGTTATGAGAGATGTTGCAAATAAATCAAAAAAATTATTTGAAGAAAATCCAGATATAAATTTTGAAATATTTTTAGATAAATGTTACCAGGAATCAGTAGAATCACTAGAAAAAACAAAAAATATTCTTAAAATTTTAAGAAAATCAGATGTTGTTGATGCAGGAGCATTAGGATTTGTACTCTTAATGCAAGGTTGGCTAAATAGCGTACAAAAAAATACGAAAATTCAATCACAGCATCTTAATATATCTTACGATCACGAAAAAATAGAATCCTTGAAAAAAGATATCGATTTTACAATTAAGAATAAATATTGCACAGAGTGTGCTATTGAAAGTAATGATATTGACAAAGCTGAACTTAAGGAAACAATAAAGTCACTAGGTGATAGTATGGTCTTGGCTGGTACAAAAAATAGAGTTAAAATTCATATTCATACAAATACACCAACAAAATTTTTTAAAATTTGTGGAGCTTATGGAAAGGTTGTAGACAGAAAAGTTGATGATATGACAAAGCAAGAGCATACAATACATCATACAGGTTCAAGTG
>NZPQ01000012.1 GCA_002693365.1 Fidelibacterota bacterium | reverse complement strand
TTTTTAAAAATGCACTTTTTTAACCCTTGTAATATTATTTGTTTTCCAACAAACAACAGGTCTTCTTTGGCTAAAAAAATAGCTTCTGCGTGGTTGTTTTCATTCTGCGTAGATGTGGTCGTTATATCTTCAGAAATATTGTCTTCTAAAAAAAACTGCTCTAATTTATTATTAATATAATCTTTATCTAGGCTTGTAATTTGTTCATGTCTAATCATACAATCTCAAGCATTTTATTTAGAGGCTTTAAAGCCTTTATTCTGGTTTGCTCATCAAGATTTATTTCATTTTTTAATGATGAAAGTGTATCGATAATTTTTTCCACAGTGTTCAGTCGCATGTGAGGACACTCATTGCATGCACATCCATTTTGATTTGGTAGAGGAAAAAATTCTTTCTTAGGGTTTTGTTTTTGCATTTGATGTATAACGCCTGGCTCTGTTCCTATAATAAATTCCGTGTCATCTGAGCTGTTGACATAATTGATAAGCGCACTTGTCGATCCAATAAAATCTGAGTGCATCAAAATATTTTCATCACACTCTGGATGTGCAAGAACTTTGGCTTTCGGTTGTTTCATCTTCATTTTAACAAGCTCTTTTTCTGAAAAAATTTCATGTACTTGACAAGAACCATTCCATAAAACCATATCTCGGCCTGTTTCTTTCATTACATATTTTCCCAAAAACCTATCAGGAGCAAAAAGAATTTTTTTATCTTTTGGAATTGACTCAATAACTTTTTTTGCATTAGCCGATGTACAAATAATATCAGATAAGGCTTTCACCTCTGCAGAACAGTTAATATAAGATACAACAACATGGTCGGGGTGTTTTTCTACCCACTTCTTAAATAATTTTGGTGGGGCGCTATCAGCCAAAGAACAACCTGCGTCCATATCCGGTATAACTACTTTTTTTCCGGGATTTACAATTTTTGCTGTTTCTGCCATAAAATGAACACCACAAAATAAAATAACATCTGCATCTGTGTTTGCAGCCTTACGTGAAAGCTCAAGACTATCTCCTACAAAATCCGCCATATCTTGAATTTCTGGCTCCTGATAATAATGAGCCAGTATGATTGCGTTGTGTTTTTCTTTTAACTCTTTAATTTTAGTAAGCATTGCTATTAATATAATTTACACTACTTTATATATTCAATGTTATCTGTAAATACTCCATCAACCTTTGCTGAGCTATAAGTTTTTTTATTGTTTATTGTATAGCTGTTTATTTTAAGGTTTTTCTTGCGAGCCCAGCTTACAACCCAGCTGTTTAACAGACTAAAATGTATGTGGAGATTGTCTGGCTTAACTCTGTTGATCCAAACAAAGTTATGCCATGAATGAAAAGGAACGTTTTTATTATATAAATAACCTAAAATAATTTCGGGTTTTTTAAGTTTTATTTTTAATAAAACGAGTGGATTAAAGCAAGAAACAATACACTTTTTCTCAATACTATTTTCTTCTATAAACTTAAGCACCGGTCCAACAGCATCAAAACCCTTATAAAATGAATCAGATTTAATTTCTATATTCAAAACTTTTACTTTTGATAAAAGAGGTTTAATTTCTTTAAGAAGGGGAATTCTTTGGTTGTTTTTTATTTTAATTAATTTTAAATCATTATATGGTAAATCTCTAATTCTTTTTTTAATCCCGGCCAATCTTAAAAGACTACTATCGTGAAATATAACTACTTTTTTATCTTTGGTTGTGCGCACATCAAGCTCAAGACCATCTACTTTTTGATCTAGAGCTTTCTTAAAAGAATCTATTGTGTTTTCTGTTTTATATGTTGGTGAGCCTCTGTGGCCGAAAACTATTGGCTTTTTAGAAGAGTAATAATCCTGTTTATTTTTTTTCCAGCTCATTTTTGTTCAAAAAGCGAAAATATAAAATATAAAAAAACAGACGCCAGCACATCTTGAACTGCTGTTGCATATGGAAAACCAAAATTCCAAGCTATAATCATCACCAACCAGGGGAAAAAAGACTTTTTATATTTCATAAAATATTAACTATAAATTTCTAATTAAATTATTTTAAATTAACGAAGTTTACAAACACTGTTTATAACTTGTGAATAACTTATGAAAATAAAAAGTGAATATAAAAAACTTTGGGGTAATTGTTTAAAAAAAATACAATCCAGTGTATCCGAGCAAGCTTTCGAAACCTGGTTTAGCTCTCTTTCAGCAACCAGCTGTTCTGGTGATGAGATTACCCTCCAAGTACCAAACAGGTTTCATTATGAGTGGCTTGAATCAAAATATAGTGAAATCTTAAATACGGCGATTATTGATGTTTTTGGTGTCTCGCTAAAAATAAACTATAGCGTGTTAATATCACAAGAACAAAATGAGCAGAGCACCTCAAGCCCCGCAGGCAGCTTAATTCCAAAACAATTTCATCGCGCTTCTCAATTAAACAATAGATATACTTTTTCTAATTTTATTGAAGGTAAAGGAAATCAGTTTGCTAAGGCTGCTGCAAGCTCAGTTGCAGATGGTCCAGGTCAAACTCCTTTCAATCCACTTGTAATTTATAGTAATCCTGGGCTAGGTAAAACACACCTAATTCAAGCAATTGGTAATCATATTTTAAAAACTCAGCCTAAAATGAAAGTCATTTACGCAACAAGCGAAAAGTTTATGCTTGATTTTATAAACTCAATTCAAAATAATAATTCTACAAAGTTTGCACAATACTATAGAAACGTAGATATCCTAATTTTAGATGATGTACAATTTTTTCAAAGCAAAGAACAAACACAGGAGCAGTTTTTTCATTTATTTAACGATCTGTTCCAGCAGGGAAAACAAATAGTATTAACCACAGATAGACACCCTAACGAGCTTACACACTTAAAAGACCGTCTTGTTTCAAGATTTCAGTCCGGTCTTATTGTTGATATTCAGCCACCTGATCTTGAAACGAGAATAGCCATTTTAATGAAAAAAGCTGAAAATGAAAAACTTGAGATTCCATATGATGTTACAGAGTTTTTGGCGGCTTCTTTCACAGATGATATTAGAATGATGGAAGGAGCAATGGTAAAAATATTGGCTCTTTCTTCTTTAACAAACACAGATATAAATAAAAATTTATCAAAAACAGTAATCAAAGATATTCTAGGAGACAAGGCTTTTAAAAAAATTACAATGAAGGATATCTGTAAAAAAGTATCAAAGGAAACGGGCATTAGCGAGTCTAAGGTGTATAGTAAAAGCAGGCAGGTGGACATAGTCTTTTCAAGGCACATCTCAATGTATTTGTGTCGCCAACTTACTAAAAACTCCTTAACGCACATTGGAAACCACTTTGGCAAGCGAGATCATGCAACAATTATACACGCATGTAAAACAATTGAGGAAAAAATGAAAGATGACAAACAAACTGAAAAACTAATAAATAAAATTCAATCTGAATTGCAGTAAACAGGAGAAAAAATGACAACAATACTAATAATTGACGATGACAACGAACTAACAGAGCTGTTAGATGAATTTTTATCTGAGCACAAGTTTAAAACTAAAGTTTTTCACAATCCAATGGAAGCCCTGAACTCTCTCAAGGCTTCTGTTCCAGATCTTATACTACTTGATATTATGATGCCAGAAATGGACGGGTTTCAACTATTGAGAAAAATACGAGAGACGCTGGATGTTCCAGTTATAATGCTTACAGCAAAAGGTGAAGTTTCAGATAAGGTGGTAGGCCTAGAACTCGGCGCAGATGATTATCTTGCAAAACCCTTTGAACCGAGAGAATTACTTGCTAGAATTCAGTCTATTCTACGAAGAGTTAATTCAAAGAACTCTATGGTTGATATTTTGAATTTTGAAAGCCTTGATATCAATAAAATAAAAGAAGAGGTTGTTTTGGATGGTAAAACCGTATCTCTTTCTACTTCAGAATTTGAAGCCTTGCTGCTGTTTGCAAATAATAGCAACAAGGTCTTAGATCGTGAGTTTCTTGTTGAAAATCTTCGTGGAATAACGTGGCAAACTTATGATAGGTCTGTGGATGTACTTGTAAGTCGATTAAGAAATAAGCTAGGAGAAACACCGGCTCGAACTCGGTTTATAAAAACAATTCACGGGGTGGGTTATAAGTTTATAGCTACGCCTTATAAAAAGTGATTCAGAAAATTTTTAACTCTATTTCAGGTTGGTTTAAAACAACTGCTAGCTGGTGGTTTACAACCCTCTTTGGCAAAATTGGAATTTTATTTATATTTGCAGCCTTTTCTCTTTCCTCGCTAACTTATTTTTTTACAGACTGGAGGTATACAGGAAAAGACGATATTTTAGACGCTCACGATGCATACCTTTATAACGAGCTTGTTGCCTCCTGGGGGTCTCCACCTGATATCAAAACTCTTGCAAATGAACTTGAAAATCTAAAACTAAAATGTACCGTTTTTAAATCTGATAATGACAAATACTGTGAAAACGATACTTTAATTTATTGGAGCAATCACCCCCGCCCAGTTGCTTTGTGTAACTACTTAAGCTATAGTTCAACAGAAAACTACTCCCTTTCTCACAATATAAAGTTTGATAATTATGTTTCTTTTGGTGATTTAGAATTTAATGATGATATTGTTCAAGCAACTTTTGTTGAGAGAAATGGCTATAAGTATTTGATTACTCTAGACATTCCCCCAACAACCCCTCCTACATTTGTTCCTTTCGTTTTGGTTGCATTTATTTCTCTTTATGTTTTATATCAGATGATAAGAAGATTTTTAAAACCAATTGCTCTTCTTCAAAAAAGAATAAATGATCTTGAAAAAGGAGACCTAAGCTCAAAGGTAATAGTTCGGGGTAATGACGAGCTTGCAGTATTAACAAAAAACTTCAATGAAATGGTTGAGGAAATAAATGATTTGCTTAAACAAAAAGAAAGGCTTCTGTCTGATGTAAGTCACGAGCTCCGGACACCTTTATCAAAAATCAGGCTATTGATTGATTTGCTAAAACCAAAAAAGAAATCCCTTTATCTTTCTAGTGAAATGGAAAAAGCTGGTGTTAATGGTGAAATAATTGAAAAAACAAAAGAGACCTTTTCTGAAGCTAATGAGAAGCTTGACAAAATTGATAAAAACATTTTGTATTTAGATTCTATTATTACCAATATTTTATTATCAGACCAAATGTCTTCCCCTTATACAAACCTAAAGATTGAAAAAACCACTATCTATGAGCTCATCAAGCAAGCCCAGGATTTGTCTTTTGTAAAAAATGTTGATGTTGTTGATAAAGACAGCCTGGTTAACGAGACTCTTGATGTTGATAAGGTTAAAATTGCTATTTCAATAAAAAATTTACTAGAAAACGCCTACAAGTATGCTGAAAAAGTTGAAAAAATACGAATATACCTTTCTAAAAAAGACTCTTTCTTTAATATNACAGTTAAAGATCGCGGGCCTGGCCTTGATTCCGAGCTNTTAAANACGATAACAAAAAGATATGTTCGTGGTGACCACAAAAAGAAAGAGGGTGTNGGNCTTGGTCTTTCTATTTGCTATAAGGTTATGAGCTCTCATGGAGGNGTGATTGAAATTGGNAACAANCCAAATGGTGGTGCTTTTTTTACTCTTAAAATTCCACATAAAAAGCTTGGTTCTTCAAAAGAACTATAACATATTATATCTATGCAAAAAAATAGTTTAAACAAAGTTTTGCTTATTGGTCGCCTAGGTGCAGACCCTGAGGCTCGCTATACTTCTGCTGGTGTTCCTGTTGTTTCTTTTTCACTTGCAACGAATGAGTTGTGGAAACAAAAAAATGGTGAATTTACTGAAAAAACTGAATGGCACAATATAGTAATATGGGACAAATTAGCAGAAGCTGCTCAAAAAACTCTCTCTAAAGGTCTTTTGGTTTCAATAGAGGGCAAGCTTCAAACAAGGTCTTGGGAAAATAAAGACGGTCAAAAATTAAAAACAACCGAGATTGTTTGTTCTGCGTTCATTTTATTAGAAAAGAAATAAATTATTTTTTTCTTTTGTTTTTTATTTCATCGTTTATATATTAATGTTGTAGTAGTAATTAAATAATACCAAGGGGGTATGTTAGTAGTGAAAAAGATTTTAATTATGTGTTGTTTTTCTTTCTTGTTAAGCAAGGGCTCTTCATATGGAGTTATTGTTGTTTCCCCTGTTGAGTCTTATTTACAAAAAAAACAAGCGCAGCTTACGCAGGTTGATTCTGGCGCCTCAGATAACTCTCTTGAATGGAAAAGAAGGCATAAAAGAAGAAAAAAATCTAGAAGGCCTCAGCGCGGTAGATAGAAGCCTTCAAATCGCACATGTCTAGTTCTCCAAGCTTTAAAGACTTAGAAGTTGTTGATAATATAAACCCTGATAGTAACTATTCGATTTTAGTTTCAATTCCAGAGTTTAATTGTGTTTGCCCTCGAACTGGTCTTCCTGATTTTGGATGTATTAATATAGAGTATACACCAAACAAGTATATCGTGGAGCTTAAATCTCTAAAATTATACATTGTTAAGTTTAGAAACTTGGGTATCTTTCATGAAGAGGTAACAAACAAAATATTGAAAGACTTTAGGTCTGCGTGTAAACCAAAAAAAATAAAAGTACATGGTGATTTTAGTCCAAGAGGCGGAATAAAAACAGAGGTTTTTTGTAAGGATTAAATTTTTTACAATATTTAAATTGTTTTATATAAATTAATAGCAAATAATATAGGTTTAATTACATGAAAACAACAACAAGGCTTAGTAACCGAAAAAGAAAAAATACTCACGGTTTTAAAAAACGAATGTCCACAAAGGCTGGACAAGCCGTTTTGTCAAAAAGAAGAAAAAAAGGTAGAAAGCGCCTAACGGTCAGCGATTGAAAAGCCCTTTAAATTCTTTTTTAATCAAACAAACCATTAGAAGTTCTCTCCGTTTTTCTACAAAGAAAATTATATTTAGATATGTTGATTCAAAAAATCCAGGTATAATTTTTAGCCTAAGCAAAAACCTTGGATCTGCTGTAGAAAGAAACCTTTTTAAAAGAAGGGCTCGTTATTTTGTTAGAAGCAGGCTAAGCAAAAGCGTTACTGTTTTTATAAAACCAACTAAAAAATTAAAAAAAATAAAAAAACCATTAAATCATTTTAAATTATTTAATGAACATTTGGCAAAAAAGAATTTAAAACTATGAACGAAACGAAAAGAACTATTTTTACAGGCCTTGTTATTGGTTTGCTTACTCTTGCAATTCCTTTCTATTTACAGCTTATAGGGGTTGTACCAAGCGGCAAAACTGAAACAACAGTCAATCAGCCTCCAGAAAAAATAGCAAAAACACCGCCAGTAGAGCCTGTTTCTAAACAAAAAAAAGAAACAGACTTAAAGAGCCAAAAGTTTTCCCAAAAAAAAGACTTTACCATTGTTACCAATCAATATAAGGCTATCGTTACCAATCTAAGTGGTGGCTCAATCTTAAGCTTTGAAATGCACTCCTTCAATGAGGATGGATATAAATATGTTGGGGGATATGATGAAAATGGAAATTATTCAAAAAATATAAACTTAAACCTTTCTATTCCTGTGCAAAGCCCGTGCAGCCCGTGCCTGGAGGTTTATTCAAAAAGATATTTTGATGTTCCCTTTAAAATAGTAAGNCCAAATATTCGNNCTGGACAAACNCTTCGNTTAGAAAANAACGACTCNNTGGTTGTNGTTATGNAAAAAACAATTAANGATGAAACNGTTATAAAAAAAACAACTTTTTATGCNGACAAATATATTATNNATCATGANTATTCTCTTACTAATACACCNCNNNCTNTTTCTGTTGTTTGGGCAGANGGNATAAANTCAACTGAAAAAAATCTCTTTGAAGAAATAACATATTCGAGCGGCTATGTTGCTCAATCAAAAGAAATTAATTCCATTTCTTTTACACCNAAGAATGCAAATGACAAAGAAGACCGTGTTTCCTTTTCAGGAAAAACAGACTGGGTAGCAATTAGAAATAAATACTTTATAAACGCTTTAATTTCCAAAAATTCTTTTGGCGGTTCTTTGTCTGGGTCATCGCACCAACTAAACAATGAAAGCGTAATTCCTGTATATAAAATGGAATTAGAGTTTCCCTCATCTGAAGTTTCAGTCTCTCAGTTTTTTGGTCCACTGGATGTTGATGTTATTGAAAGCTCAAACACATATTTAGACAGGGTTATGAATTTTGGTTGGCTTCCAATTCAGCCTTTTAGCAGGTCTGTTTTATGGCTACTCAAAAAACTACATGTTCTTGGCATTAATTATGGTGTTATTTTAATACTTTTTGCTTTTATGATAAGAATTATAACGGGGCCACTAACTAGAAAAAGCTTTGAATCAACACAGAAAATGCAAAAAATCCAACCTCGATTAAAAAAAATACAAGAAAAATATAAAAATGATTCTCANCGCCTTAACAAAGAAATGGTTGCTCTTTATAAAGAAACGGGAGTTAACCCCCTGGGAGGCTGTCTTCCAATGTTAATTCAAATGCCATTACTTTTTTCTTTGTTTATTGTTTTTCGTTCAACGATTGAGTTTAGGGGGGCCCCGTTTTTTGGATGGATAAGCAACCTTTCTCAGCCAGACACAATATTTGATTTATCTTTTTCTATTCCTCTTTACGGTAATCAGGTTGCCTTTCTTCCTTTTTTATTGGGTATTTCTATGTTTCTAACCCAAAGACTTTCTATGGCCACTATGGATAAAAACACCAAGCCCATGATGTATATGATGACTGGTTTTTTCTTTATTTTATTTAATTCTTTTCCATCTGGTTTAAACCTATATTATACTGTTTATAATTTCTTAAACTATTTTCAACAAAGATCAATAAAGGGTAAATAATTTGTGTATAACGCTCAAGACAACATTGTTGCTTTAGCTACAATTCCAGGAAAGTCTGCACTAAATGTTATAAGGTGCTCTGGCCAATCTTGTTTATTGCTTTACAAAAAACTTTTCAAACAAAAAAAAGATCCCAAACCAAACTATGTTCAGCTTAAAACGGCTTTTTTTGGTGGAAAAATAATAGACAGGTGTATGGTTACTTTTTATAAAAATCCCAAAAGCTATACTGGTGAAAACATGCTAGAGATTTCTTCTCATGGAGGCTCTGTTATTGCAATGAAAATAATACAAGCTATTGAGTCTATGTCTTTTAGNNCAGCNTCGCCTGGNGAATTTACATACAGNTCTTTTATTAATGGAAANATGAATCTTGCTCAAGCAGAGTTTGTTCAAACAGCTATTGACTCGAAAAATAGCCTGGATTCTTTTTTTTCTATTAAAAATATTGAAGGTGCTTTTTCTGCTCNGATTGATACTATTTCTTCAGAAATTAAAAGTATTCTTACTTATATGGAGCATGAGCTCGATTTTAATGAGAGCGAAATTGAATTTGAAACACAAGAAGCTTATATAAAAAAAATAAACAACGCTATCGGTCTAATAGAAAAAACTAAAAAACTATCATATATGGCGAAAGATAATAAAAGCAGTGTTTTAATAGCTCTTGTTGGAAAAACAAATGTGGGTAAATCTAGTCTTTTTAATAAAATTTTAGGCTACGAAAGATCTATTGTTACAAATAAAAAAGGAACAACAAGGGACACTGTGGAGGCAGACTTTATAATTAATAATATTAATGTCAGGCTTGTTGATACTGCAGGAATAAGAAAAACCAAAGAAATGGTTGAAAAAGAGGGTATTTCTCGAACATATAAAACCATACAGGGCTCTGATATCGTTATTTTTGTTGACGATTCTTCTCCAGCAAAAAACATCGTGCCTTTTTTAAAAATTATTGAAAATAAAAAAACCCTGCTTATTAAAAGCAAAAGTGATTTAAANGGGTATAAAAAAGAAAANNGTGCNCTAAGCGTTTCATCAAAAAGCGAAGANGGCTTAANNACNCTTATAAANAAGCTTAACAAAGAGGTTNCCCANTATAAAGAAAAATTTATTGATAGCTANANNTTTTTAATTAANAATAGACAAANAAATATTTTGNACTCCGNTTCNAANCANTTAAAAGACGCTCTAGTTTCATACAAAAANACAAATGATNTTGTGGTNCTTTCTTCTTACCTNAGGACAGCATACGAAAAACTCTGTGAAATTCAGGGCTATAAAGATAAAGATGAAATTATAAACACTATTTTTAAGGGATTTTGTGTTGGAAAATAGTGTATATATTGTTGGTGGTGGCCACGCAGGAGTAGAAGCCGCGTTTGCACTTAGTAGAATGAAAATAAAAAGCACTATTATTTCAATGGATGATAATGCACTGGGAAGGCTGTCGTGCAACCCGGCAATAGGCGGACTTGCAAAAAGTCAGCTTGTAAAAGAAATAGATGCACTCGGTGGAATAATGGGGCAGGCTGCCGATTTAAACGGGATACAGTTCAAAACACTAAACAAAACAAAAGGAAGGGCGGTTTGGGCTACAAGAGCCCAGGTAGATAAAAAAAACTACCCAAAATATATAAAAACACTAATNAGCGACGATAAAAACATTATAACCCTGGAAGANGAGGTGTATGATATTATAGTAAAANAAAATAAGCTTAAGGGGTTAAGGCTAAGGAAANGCGGAACAATAAAAACGAGCGCAGCAATAATAACATGCGGAACCTTTCTTAANGGACTTATTCACATAGGTTTTAACAATTATCAAGCTGGAAGAATGGGCGAAAAAGGCTCTTATGGCCTAACAGAGGCTTTAATAAAAAATGGCCTTAAATCAGGCAGGCTAAAAACGGGAACGCCTCCAAGAATAAGCAAAAAAAGCATAAACCTTANTCTCTGTGAAGAGGCCCCCGGAGATAAAGAGCCATCTTTTTTTTCAATTTTTAGCGGAAAACCTAAAAATCTAAATGAAAAATGCTACCTCGTTAACACAAACCTAAATACTCACAAGGTTATTAACAAAAGAATAAAAGAATCAGCGATGTTTTCGGGAAAAATAAAGGGTGTTGGACCACGATACTGCCCCAGCATTGAAGACAAAATTTTTAGGTTCAAAGAAAGGCCATCGCACCACCTTTTTTTAGAGCCAGAATGGTCAGGATCAGACCAAATATATGTTAACGGTTTTTCAACTTCCTTGCCTGAAAAAACACAGAAGGACGCTCTTAGGACCATTCCTGCCCTTAAAGACGTTCANTTTATAAGGCCGGGATATGCAATNGAATATGANTANATACCCCCNAGNCAACTAAANTCAAGNCTTGAAACAAAAAAAATAAANGGTCTTTTTTTNGCAGGTCAAATTAANGGGACCTCAGGCTATGANGAGGCTGCNGCACAAGGCCTTGTTGCAGGAATTAATGCCGCTCTATATACAAAAAAAGAAAAACCCTTCATCTTTAAAAGAACCGACTCATATATAGGTGTAATGGTTGACGATCTTGTTACAAGCCACCTAGATGAACCCTATAGAATGTTTACCTCAAGAGCTGAGCACAGACTTTACCTTAGACAAGACAATGCCCTCTCAAGGCTTTCTAATCATGCTAAAAATCTTGGCTTGTTTTCTCCTGCTCACAAAAAAGCTTTCAATAAATATGTTAATACAAAAAAACAACTGTCTTCTTTTATTGAGCAGTCTGTTGTTTTTAAAAATAAAAAAGAAAAAATAAAAAATCTTTTAAAGAGACCTGATTACGACTATTTTAAAANAAACAGTAAAAACGAAAAAAGTCTACCTTACTACAATCGTTGTTTTTTTGAGATTGAAACATCTATTAAATATGATGGCTATATAGAAAATGAAAAGGAAAGAATAGAAAAAAATAAGAANCTTGAAAACTTTTTAATCCCATCCGGCTTTTCATATTCTGCGCTTCCTGGTTTATCAAAAGAGTCTGCCGAAAGACTTGCTGCAGTAAAGCCCGAAACTCTTGGTCAGGCTTCTCGTGTTTTTGGAATAAGGCCAACAGANATTACAATAATTGGCTCAAAAATAAAAAATTTAAAAAGCTAAAGTTTCACGTGAAACATTCATCAAAAAACCTTCTTCCAAATATAAAAAAAACTGTAGAAAAAAATAAAAAAACTGTTCTTTTTCTTGAAAGCTGGTCCTCTCTTCCTCTTGTAATTAATTCTCTTAAAAAGCCTTGTTCTATTGTTTGCGATGAGGGGCTATTTGACGACATTTCATCTTCTTTTGATCTTTTGAGCAGCAATATTGCTTTTATTCCATCTGTTGATAAAGATGAGANCTTGTCAAGCTCTTATCACCAGGAAATGTTTGAAAGGGCTTCTGCCTTAGTGTCTTGTTCTTCCGATGATATTGGTCTTTTTGTAGTAGACAAAGCCTCGGTTAAAACACCTCTTTTTTATAGTGAAGGGCCCAAGCCTTTTGTTTTTTGTGGAGAAAGTACAAAAAGAGAAGATTTTCTGATTTTTTTAAAAGAAAATAAATACGAACACACAGACGTTGTATCTGAGCCAGGAGAGTATGCTTCCAGGGGTGGTGTTTTAGATGTGTTTTCATTTAGTAGCAAATACCCTTTTCGGGTTGGTTTTTTAGGGGGAAGCGCCAAAGCTCTTGTTTTTAATCCCGTCAGCGGGGATGTAGTTCGAGAAGAAGCAAGTGTAAAGGTTTTTCCATACCCACAAAAACCTCTTTTTTCAGTAAAAGATAAAATTAATAGGCAAAAGTTTATTGTCTTTTGTAAAAAAGAAAAAATAATTATTAAAAATACCCAGGTTAAAAGTGGAGCGACATTTACTTTAAAAAACCCTATTAAAACTATTAAATATTCTGACTACAAAAAAAACAAAGACAAAAAAATCATTTTTTGTTCTTTTTTACTTTCAAGCGGGTGTAAGTATAAAGATACATACTATCTACCAAGCTGGTATGTTGATGGTAAAAATAATTTAAGTACAAAAAAAATTCCTNTTGTAGGCAGGCTTAACCACGGNGACTATTATGTTCACGATGTTTTTGGTGTTTGCCAATACACTGGAAATATTGAAGCTTCCGACGACAATAAAAAAGGTTTTGTTGCCTTGCGCTTTTCTGATGGTAGAATAACCTTGAGCGTTGGTTTTTTAAATAAACTTCATTTTTTTGCACCAAAAGGATCTAATTGTGAGCTTGGGAGTTTTAGCAAAAATAAAAAATGGCTAAAACAAAGAAGNANGGCTGAGCAGGCGGCTAAAGATTTTTCTGAAAGCATTTTATCTTCTTATGTTGAGAGAGACTCTTCTTTAATACCTCCTTTTAAATATGATGAGGATTTATTTAATCTTTTTTTATCAGAGTTTAAATATCTTGATACAAAAGACCAGTCTTTAGCATGGTTAAAAATAAAAGAAGACCTTTCCTCAGAGCGTCCAATGCACAGACTTCTTTGTGGAGACGTTGGGTTTGGAAAAACCGAAATAGCAATAAGAGCCGTTTTTTATGCTTTTATTAATAACAAAAAAGCCATTGTTCTTGCTCCAACAACGATTCTTTCTCAGCAGCTTTATGCTTGCTTTAATGATAGGCTTGAGGCTTTTGGTTGTAATATAGCACAGGTTTCAAGACTAACTAAAAGCAACAAAGAAAAATTTAAAAAGTTTTTATTGGGAAAGACTGATGTTTTAATAGGAACTCACTCTATTATAAAAAATCAAGATGTTCTTAAAAAAGCCTCTCTTCTTATAGTTGATGAAGAACACCGCTTTGGTGTTAAGGACAAGGAAAAAATTATCGAAGTTTCACCGCGTTGTAATTTTTTAAGCATGTCAGCAACCCCCATCCCTAGAACCCTTCAGTTTGCTCTTTCCGGCATAAGAAACATAAGTACGCTTTTAACAGCTCCCGTAGAAAGACGCCCAATAATAACAAATATTCATGTCTTTAGTTTTAAAACAATAATAAACTATATTTTAAAGGAGCTTAATCGTAATGGTCAAGTATATTTTGTTGATAACTCTGTTGATAGCTTAAAAAAAATGTTTAATTATTTTCAAAAAGAGCTTCCAAACATAAAGTCTTCTTATCTTCATGGTGGTATGGAAAAAAACAATATAAAAAAAACGATGGCTACGTTTAGAGAAAAAAAATCTTCCGTTCTTTTTTCAACTACCATTATTGAAAGCGGTATTGATGTTTCTGCTGCCAACACTATAATAATCAACAATGCTCATATGTTTGGTCTTTCTCAACTACACCAGCTTAGGGGGCGTGTTGGGCGCTCAGATGTTCAATCTTACGCCGCGCTTTTTATACCTAAAAACAGAAAAATTACAAACGAAGGGGAGAAAAGACTTGCCTCCTTAAGAAGACATTCTTCTTTGGGCTCTGGCTACAGTCTTTCTTTAGAAGACCTTCAAATCAGAGGCTCAGGCAGTATGTTTGGGTATAAGCAAAGCGGTGAGTCGACCGTAGGATTTAATCTTTATTCTAAAATTCTTTCTAAAACGATGCGCAATGGTTTTTATGTGGACAGCTCTCAAGACCCTGTAATAGATATAGATAGTGCATTTATTTCTTCATCAATAATAAAAGATCAAGATCAAAAAGTTTTTTATTATAAAAAAGTTTCAGATTGCTTAGATGAAGAAAGCGTAAATCGTTTTTTAGAAGAAACAACAGATTTATTTGGATCTCTTCCTGCTGAGTTTATTATGCTTTTTAAATCAAAAAAGCTTTCTTTTTTGGCTGAAAAAACTCCTGTTGTTGGAATAAAAAAAGATAAATCAATTTTTACCATAACAGCCAGCTCTATTAAAATAAAAAACATTTCTTCTTTTTTAAATAAAACATCAGAGTTTTTTGATTCCAAGAAAATTAAATACACTGTTTCTTCAAACACTAGTTTTTTAAAAATTCAATTCTCTTTTGTTGGTGAAGATTATTATATTTTGCTAAAGTCTTATTTAAATATATATGTTTAATAAAATATTATTGTTTGCTTTCTGTTCTTTTGTTTTTTCTGAAAAAGTTATTTTTCAGATTGAAAACACAAATATATATGATTATGATTTTTATGAAACCGTTCCTTTTTCTGAGTGGGTTGTTTTAGATTCATCAAAACAACGCCTTTCTAAAAACTCTTTTTTAGAAAAGGAGCTAGTTTTCTTTGAGTCTCTTGAAAAAAAAATAAATCTACATGGTGAGACTTATGCAAAGCTAAAGCAAAGAGANTCTCAGTTGCTTATAAATTTTGCATATGAAAACTTTGTTGCTTATCCNCTTATTAAAGAAAGNGATTTGNTTGATGCAAAAAANCACATAAANGANAGGCGNTTTGTTTATCATTTGCTTTTAGGATATGATGGTTGTAGNATGCCNGGGGTTTTTACAAAAAACAAGGAAGAAGCATTAAAAGATATATCGGCTCTTTATAAAAAAATTTCTGATTCTTTATCTATAACAACAACAGAAAAAGTTTC
>NZPQ01000011.1 GCA_002693365.1 Fidelibacterota bacterium | reverse complement strand
ATAAAGTCTATTGAAAAGAATAAAAATAAAATTCAGTTATTTTTACTTGTGAAAGATTTAACTTATATGGTCAGAGGAGGACGTCTACCAAGTAAAGTTAAAACAATAGCTAATTTATTTCGAATAACTCCAATATTAGGAAATAAAAATGGTAAAATTGTTCCTAGAGGAGTCTTTTTTGGAAGTAAAAATCGTATAGAAAAATATGCTAAATACTTAGATTCAAAAATTAAAGAAGATAAGCAATATAATATTATGATAGCTCATGCTAATGATCTAGAAAATGGACAAAAATTACTTAATTGTATATTAACAAATCATAGTAATATTAAAAAACATTACATATTAGAGCTTGGAGGAGCGTTAGGAGCGCATACAGGGCCAGGTGGTTTGGCCATAGGAATTCAAGAAATTAATGATAATTCAAATAATAATTAATATTATACTTAGTTACTTACTTGGTTCCATATCTGGAAGCATGGTTCTTGGTAAGCTACGTGGTGTTGATATTAGAACTATGGGTAGTGGAAACGCTGGTGGTACCAATGCATTTAGAACAATTGGACCACTTTTTGCTTTAGGCGTAGTAATAATTGATATTTTAAAAGGAGTAGTATCTGTTAGTTTGATAAGTGACTTTAATTTTTATTCAAATATAGATATTAACCTTATATCATATATGCCAGTATTATGTGGCATTGCAGCTGTACTTGGTCATGTATATCCAATATATTATAATTTTAAAGGTGGTAAAGGAGCTGGCACTCTAATAGGTGTGATTGGTATTCAATTTCCGTTAATTATACCATATGCTCTTTTGAGCTGGCTTGTAGTAATTGTTTTAACTGGTTTTGTTGGCTTGGGTACAATGATTTCAGGGGTAGTAATGGTTCTTATAACTTATTTATATTATCCAGGTGGAATTGTTTCACCATTTGGATTTTTTTCTATTTTAATGGCTTTATTTTTAATTTTCACTCATCGATCTAATATTCATAGAATGATTCAAGGTAACGAAAATCAGTTCAAAAAAATAATGTTATTTAAAAAATAATATAAAAAAAAAGCCTTCTAAAAAGAAGGCTTTTTAATTAATAAGAGATTTAAAAATTTATTTTCTACCTCTTGCCATTGGAGCTTTAGACACATCTCCATCTTTGTCTACAAAGTATAACCAACCTTTTTCTCTTGTTACATTTGTATCAGCAACTTTTTTTGCGTTTCCACCTTTATCGCTACCTCTAGCCATTTTAGATGCCCAAACGTTACCATCTTTACCTAGATAGTATAAGTGTCCTTTTTCTTTTTGTACTCCACATTTAGCTACTTTTTCAGCCATGATTTCGTCTCCTTCGTTAAACTACATTTTATTTTAAAAAAAATTTGCTATGAAAAGTATGTATTTCCCTTCACAAAACCAAGTATTTTTTATGTTTTTTTTAAAAAAACACCTCTTTTTTTAAGATTTTTTGCGATTTTTCTCAAAATTTTTCATTGTTTTTTCAAAATCTTTAAAATTTTGTGCATTAAAAAAGTTTGAAATCTGTTTATTTTCTTTAATTGATATTTTATCTTTGTTTCCATAATTATGACCAGGATAAATAATAGTCTCTAATGGAAGTTTTAAAATTATATCATAAACACTATGATATAAATCTTCAATATTACTTTTATGGCTAACTACTCTACCAGTACGACCAACAAAAACAGTATCACCAGTAAATAGTATATTATGTTTTTCATTCCAAAAGCACATTGAATCATAAAAATGACCCGGTGTACTGATACATGTTATTTGTTCATTCCCAATAGTTATTTTTTGATTGTTTTTTACATATGATACAAGTGAATGTTGAAATTCTGTTTTATAATTTATGTATATATTAATTTTTGGATATATATCTATAAAATCCTTTAAATACGAAAGATGATCATGGTGTGAGTGGGTTATAAAAATACTTTTAAATTCTAGTTTATATTTTTTTATTGCATCTATTATAGCGGCAATATCTACAGAGGGATCAATTAATGATGCAATATTTGTTTTATTGCACCAAATGAGATAAGAAAAATTTTTATCATATCCACCTTCAAAGCTTTTAACTATCATCTATTAAATTTAAAATAAGATGCAAAGAAATTAATCATTTTTAAAATTTCCTTTATTTTAAAAAATGTACCTCTATTATTAGACATCTCTCTGTGCTCAAATAAAAATGAAATAAGAGTTCTACTTTTTTTAATTTTTTTAGCAAGCATTGTAGATTCAGTAAATGGGACCATGGAATCATTTGCCCCATGCATTATGAACGTTTTAATATCAATATTTTCTGCCCAGTTTTTTGGTGAAAGATAGTGCAGCAAGTCTTTATTAACTTCGATCATATCTAAAATCATATCTTTAATATTTTGATCAATATTACCANTAAGNATTTTATCAACTANTTCATTTTCATCATNAGTAAGTTGNTTTTTAATTTTNTCTACCTCTTTATCATTATCTTCAATTCTATTTTTTAATAATAGTGTTATTCTTTCTTGATTTAAGTTTGTTTTGATAGTTTTAAAAAAATTATAGAAAATAACAATAGGACCCCATTCATGTGGAGTAATTTTATATAGCTTACCTTTATAATCTATTTCACCAGTTAGGAAAAAATTTAATGCTGTCTCAATAGAGAAGTAAGTTCCATACGAGAGAATTGATAGTGGTGGATTTTCATTAAATGTTTTTTCAAAGCTTGCTTTAAGTAAATTTGCNCCACCATAGCTCATACCAACTACCATTACTTTNCCTTTAACTTTTGGATGTTTTAATAGTTCCTTATAACAAAATGAAAACCAGTCTACATTCTCTTTTACAATTAGTAAGTTTTTTAAATTTGGAATGCGTGGTAGATATACATTGTAACCAACGTTTCGTAGTGCATTAGCAAGCATAATCATACCAGGATGATTTTCAGCATAAGGTGAAGCACCAGGGAATATAAAAACAGACTGACATTCTTTTTTAGATGCATAGAAAACTCTTACGGGAGTTTTTGAATTATCTAGTCCATTATAAAATTCATCACTATATTTTATTGTGTTTAAATTCTTATCATTGAATTTCACAAGATTTAAAATATATCTTGTTGATTTGTAATATGATTTTAATNGATTAATCATTAAAAATATTAAAGAAGGTTTGTAGCCCGTAGGAGAATCGAACTCCTGTTGCATGGATGAAAACCATGAGTCCTAACCACTAGACGAACGGGCCATAATTTGCATCAAAATTTAAATAGCTTAATATATGATTAACAATAAATAAATAAAGTATCAACAATTTTAATTAAATTATCATTATTATGAATCAACATATCAATTCAAAAAATATAGTTTCTGAATATAACAGTATAATTTCTAGTTTTTCTGACAATTGGAATGGTAATTATAAAAATCTTTCAAAGTTTTTTAATAAATTTAAAATTAGTAGCACAGTTGATATCGATATTATTAATTCTTATAAGCATGATTGGTCAAATTTGCCTGCAAGTGCTTCGATTTTAACTAGACCCAAAACTATTAAAGAATGTGCTATTATATTAAAAACATGCTTTAAAAGTAAAATTCCCATTACCGTATCTGCTGGAAGAACAAATCTTACAGGCAGTGCAACTCCAGAAGAGGGCTTAATATTATCAACATCTTTATTAACAAAACCTGATATCAAATTGGATGCTAAAGACAATTCTGTTCTGTCCTCTGTTGGTATACCATTAGAAGAATTAAGAAATAAAATTTTAGAATTATCAAATAATACTTTGTTTTATCCTGTAAATCCTACGAGTAGAAATGATGCTTGTGTTGGTGGAACAATAAGCTGTAATGCTTCTGGATTTATTCCAGGAGATAAAGGCGCCACAAGATATTGGGTTAAAGAATTAGAATTTTTATTACCAAACGGTAACTATATATTAGTTAAAAGAAATAAATTTTTTTCCTCAAATTCTCAATTTATAATTAATGATAATGGTGAGAAAATTTGTTTACCAATACCAACTTATAATAGACCATCAATAAAAAATGCCAGTGGTCCTTTTTCAAGTAATGGTGAAAATATTGATCTTATTGATTTAATTATTGGTAGTGAAGGTATATTTGGTTTAATAGTATCTTGTAAATTAAATCTTTTGAGCAAGCCAAAAGACTATTTGAATTTATTTGTTCGATTAGAATCAGAAAATAAAGCAATTGATTTTTATCAATATTTAAATAATTATTTTAATAAAGATATGAGTAAAATTTTTGCACTTGAGTATTTTGGACATAATTGTCAAAACTATATGNATCACAGAGATTTTTTATTTGATGATATAAATCAAGTAGGCTTATATATTAAAATACCTATATATAATAGTACAATTGAAAATAAAAGTTTAGAGTGGTTTAAAATACTCAAAAATTTTGATAATCAAATTAAATCAGAAGAAGTGATTGTGCTTAATGATAAAAAAAATATGAAATTATTTTTTGAATCAAGGCATTCCATTCCTGATAACGCATTAATTAAAACTAAGTCTTTAAATGGAATTAGTATAATAACAGATACAATCGTTCCACCTAAGTATTATAAAAAATATTTAAATCAAGTTCACAATCTTATGAAGGAAGAAAAAATTGAGTACTTATTATTTGGTCATTTAGGAGATTGCCATTTACATTTTCATTTAATTCCTCAAAAAAAACAAGAAGTAAGAGCAATTGAAATATATAATATACTTGTAGATTATGCTGCAAATTTAGGTGGCGTTTATTCTGCTGAGCATGGTACTGGTAAGCGCAAACGATTAGATTTTAAAAAATGTTATGGTGACTCAGCTGTTTTAATGATTAAAAATTTAAAATATAAATTAGATCCATATTTTTTATTAAATAGAGGTAATGTAATTCCGTATGTCATTGAAAAAAATTAATAAATCAGATATATTAAAAATATATGAAAGAGAACAAGATTATTTATTGAAGGCTGTAAAAAAAGCGAAAAATCCATATCATATTTTTTCATTAAGTACTATTAATAATCACCATCCTGAATCAAGAATAGTAGTTTTGAGAAATGTGCAAATTAATCCATTAAAATTATATTTTAATTCTGATATTAGAAGTCCAAAATTTGTTCAATTAAAAAAAGATAGAGTTTGCAGTGCTTTATTTTATGATCAAATTAGAAAAGTACAGTTAAGATTTAAATGTGAAGTTAATATTCATTACGATAATGATATTTCAAAAATAGCCTGGAATAAAACAGCTTTACAAAGTAGAAAATGTTATATGGCACCATTTAATCCTAGTAGTAGAATAGAATCATGGCACCCAAATATTCCTATAGATTGCATTGATAGAGATCCGACACTAGATGAAAGTAATTTAGGCTATAATAATTTCATGCATATAGAGCTTAGTATTATTAAGGCAGATATTTTAGAGCTCCACTATGATGGACATATTAGATTCGAAGTCCTTGAAAATAATGAAATTAATTTTTTAAGTGCCTAATAAAATTATTATTTACTTTTATTAGAATTCCAATTATAGATACCAGAAATTACTGGCATTGTCCAAAAAATAATTGGTATTAAAGCATTTGGCATTGAAGCAATAGGGAATCCAAACATTTCGAGTTTCATAATGCTAGATATAACAAACCAGATAACCATAGGGGCACACAAAATTACACTTAATTTATTTTGAGTTTGATTTTTAGTAAATATAATAACATAAAAAAGGTGTACAGATAGAACTAAAAAATATAAAAATATTCCTAAATTATCAATATTACCATACTCAAGCATTGGCATTAATATGCCCAAAATAGTATGCATAAATGCTATAATTATTAACCAAANTTTAGTGTTCATTATTTTATTCANAGTCTAATNCTTTTATTTAAATGGTGAATGAAAAAATATTGTCCANAANAGACCATCTAAAAACATAGTGTGAAAGACAAAAAATCCTGCACCAATTACAGAAAATAAATAAATTGATTGAGTTGTATTACCAGAATCAACAACAAACAAAAATAGTAGGATTGATGATAACCCTACACAGTATAGAGCAGATAATACATATACCCAGTGTAATGGAACACCTGTCTTTAAATATTGAAATGTTAAATCAATCCATAATGCAGATGGAATTAANATTAGCAAGTANACAATATGTAAGGTCCATCCAGGGAATTTACCTAAAAATTTTTTTTCCTCTAAATTAACATTCAAGACAAAGTTTGTTGTAAAAAAGAAATANCCAATTGCAGAAATAAACATTGATGCTACAATAAATGTCCTTAATGATTCAGGAACTCCTCCCCATAATTTTGNACTTAAATCAGGATTTTTTGTTACTCCATTATAGTAGCTAAATAACANCAAACTTCCAAAAATTAGATTAATTAAAACTAAAGTAATTTTATACATATTAACTCCTTTATTTATANGACCCATCTTTAATTGGGTAGTGTAAAANCCTACTNTCAATTTTNCCATTTTTTAAGATAATTCTACNTTTAGATCTTAAACCAATTGATTTTACTGCCTCTAAATTACCTGAAAAAACAAATACATTACAACCNACACATTTAGTNTTAAATAAGTCACCTAATTGTTTATATAGTAAATTAATNGTATTAGGATCTTTTAAACGATGTCCATATGGAGGATTAATTATTATTGTTCCAGCTTCATCCAACTTGAAATCTTTAATATTTTTAACAAAGAATTTTATTTTATTTTTTAATCCTATTTTTATACTACTTTCATAACCTAGCGAAACATTTGCTCTTATATGATCTGAACCATAAATACTAAATTCTTTATCATNAACAATTTTATTTTTTGATTTTTCAATTAATGAATACCACAAACTAGAATCGTAATTTGCTAACTTTTTAAATGCATAATCATCTCTATTAATTCCAGGTGGTATATTGTGAGCAATCATTGCAGCTTCAATTGGGATAGTTCCAGAACCACACATTATATCATAAAAAGGTGTATTATAATTCCACTTACTCAATAAAACTAATCCTGCAGCTAACGATTCATTTAATCCAGCTTTATGAATTTTACTTCTATAGCCTCTTTTAAATAGTGGTTTACCTGAAGTATTAATATATATNTTTANTGTATTTTCTAAAATTATTACATGAAGTGATAGGTCAGGTGATTCTTTATCAATAGATGGTCTCTTCCCAAATTTTTTCCTAATATTGTCAACAATTGCGTCTTTAATTTTTAATGTGACAGTATTTGATTTATTAAATAAATTAGATTTAATTTTAGTTCTAATCATAAATGTAGTATTTGATTTTATGAACTTGTACCATTGTAGATTATATATAGATGAATATAGTTTCTTAGGCTCATGAATTTTGATAGAAAATATTTTTTCTAATAAATGCATCCCAGTTCTAGATTCAAGATTAACTTTGTACATATCTTTCTTGTGACCTTGGAATTCAACTCCACCATTTACAACTTGAGAATTTTGAGTAATATATTTTGATATATTTGTCTTGGTAATTTCTTCAAGACCTCTTGGACAGGTTAAAAGATATTCTTTCATATTATCTTGTTGTAATTATTATAGCATTCTTAATAATTGCGGGAAAATAGTCGTAAAAGTTTAAAAATTCTTGTTTACTTAAAGTCATATTTTCAATTGGAAGTTCATATGATTCTTTTGAACATTTATCATCAGTATTATTTTTGGATATGAAGTATGCAAAATTATCTTCACATAAAGCTGTATTATTTTCACAATCAAAAAAGTTATTTTCAAAATTAATTGTATCATAACATTCATCTTCATATTCTTCCAATGTATAGTCTAAACAAATTCCTTGATTATTGATAGACCATTGTCCTGATAAAACTTCTGTATCATTATTTTCGTAATTAATAGTTTGAGTAAATTCTAAACCTATCAAAGGATTAATAGCAAAATCTAATTCATAACTAAAACAATTATTGTTATTTTCTAAACAAATTATATCATTTATAGTAAAATAAGGAATTCCATAACAATCTGAATTATTCCATAACTCTATTTTTGATAAACTCCATGTTTGCAATGTTAATAATCCCGCATTACAGGATGTATTATCACCATTACAAACTCCACATAAATCTTTTGAAGTATTTGCATTTTGATCATAATCTGAATCAGATTCATAACATACTCCGCAATCATCCATTAAATAATTTTCAGTTAAACCGGTATCGCCTCCCACACAATTACCACAGTCATCCCATAAGGCCTGTCCATTTTCGACTGAATTGCAATCAAGATTACAATTATTATTGATATCACTATCACAGACACCACATCCATCTAATTCTGAAGTTCCAAAGCAAATATCATTACAGTCTTTATCTGAATTAGGAATATGACCTGTTGTTCCACCTGAGCAAATATTACAATCATCATAAAATCCACCAAGTTCAATAATACAATTTTTATTATTATTGTCTACCAGAGGATTATCACATGAGTGTAAAACTAATAGAAATAAGAAGTAGTATTTTAGTTTATGATAAATCAAGATTATATTAAAATATTCATTAAGTAATCTCTTATTAGTCTTAATATAAAAAAGACTATTAATGGTGAAATATCTATTCCTCCAATTGGATTAATCATATTTCTAAATGGAGTTAATAATGGATCTGTAAAATTATATATAATTTTTATAACTGGATGGAATCTATTATGTGGGAACCAAGATAAAATTATTCTTGAAATCAAAAAAAAATTAATAATGTCAAATAGTAAATTGAGAGTTTCTATCATAAAATTTTTATATCTTTTATTTTTTCATTAACGATATCTAAAGACATATCATACAGGTTTTCTAAACCAAATGCAGATACAGTAAAAGAAGCAACTGCTGTTCCATGCATTACTGCTTTTATAGGATTATCTAATCCATATTTTGATATATAGCCTAAAACTCCTCCTGCAAAGCTATCACCTGCGCCTGTAGGATCTACAACATCAACATTTGGTACGCATGAAATTTTAATAATTTGATTTTCAAATCCAAGGAGAGAACCTTCAGATCCCATTTTAATAATAACAATTCTTGGTCCATAAGATAAAAACTCATTAATAATTTTATTTAAGTCTTTATGACCACAAAGTTGTATTGCTTCTTCATCATTTAATAAAAATATATCAACTTTTTTTATAAGTTCTAATACCTGCTTAGGAAATAAATCAATCCATAAATTCATCGAATCAGCTGCGATTAAATACGGATTTTCTACTTTTGAAATTACATCAAATTGTAATTCTGGTTGAATATTTCCTAGATAAAGAATGGGTTTATCATGATTATTTACAATATTCGGTTTAAATTTTTCAAATACTCCAAGCTCTGTAAATAATGTATCTCTTCTAGAAAAGTCATCATTATATTTACCACCCCAGCTAAATGTCATTCCATCACTTTGTTCTACTGAGTCCACATTGATATTATACTTATTAAAAATATTCCAATTTTCTTTAGAAAAATCTTTACCAACAATACCTATTAAGGAAACATCAGTATAATAACTAGATGAAACACTAAAATAAGTGGATGACCCACCAAGTATTTTCTCTCTCTTACCTTTTGCTGTTTCGATGGTATCAAATGCAATGGAACCAACAGCCAATATATTTTTCTTAAAATTATTCATTTATTATATATTATAAAATATTGAGATATAATTTATAAATTAAGTAAGTAAAGTACATTATGAAAAAATTAATTTATTGTTCTCAGTGTTCAAAAAAAAATTCTTTTTCACAAATAGATGGTGAAATAAGATATCATTGTAGTTATTGTAATACTATTCATTATCAAAATCCAAAACCCACAGCAACTTTGATATGTATGAAAAACGATGAAATTTTACTTGTAAAAAGAGCATTTGAGCCTGCTAAAGGTGAGTGGAGTTTACCGGGTGGATTTATTGAACTTGGTGAAACACCAGAAGATGCAGCCAAAAGAGAGTTAAAAGAAGAAACTAATCTTGATGGAAAAGCAATTAAATTAATTGGTAGCTGCTCTCATTTTAATTCGATTTTTGGAGATGTACTGCTTTTAGGTTTAACAATGAAAATTGAAAAATGGGATAATTTAGTACCAGGCGATGATGCACAAGATGCTAAATTATTTAAATTAAATAATTCACCTAAAATGGCTTTTCAATGTCATAATAAAATTCTTTCTATTTATAAAAAATCATTAACTAAATTATCTTTATGAAAATATTAGTTATTCATGGACCTAATTTGAATTTATTTGGCTTGTGGTCTGCAAAAAAAAGTGAAAAGATTACTATTAATAAAATAAATAGTAGCCTTAGAAAATATATAAATGATAAAGAAATAAATTTAAAAATAATTCAATCTCACAATGAGGTGAAAGTTGTTTCTTATATACAAAATAATAGAAATAAAATTGATGGTATTATTATAACCCCAGGTCCATGGCAGTATTCAGGTTATATCTTATCTGAGCTTCTTGATTTAATTGAAATACCATTTATTACAATTACTTACAAGGTAAGAGAGCATATTAAATTACTTAATGGATTTGAAAATCTTGTAGATGAAAATATTATTCGTGCTTATAAAGAAGCGTTAGATTTAATGATAAAAAAATAAAATAAAAAAACTATGAAACCAAAAATAAATTATAAATTATCTGATTTCCCTTTTAATCATAATCTTAAAACAAGATGGAGAGACTTAGATGCTTTCCAGCATATAAATAATGCTACTATTTTAAGCTATATGGAAGATGCAAGAGTTGCATTATTCAGTAGATGGGGTATTAATTATAAAGAAACTGGTTTAATAGTTGCTGGTATCAAGATTGATTATCTGCAACAAATTGAGCATCCATCTAAATTAGAAATTGGTTCAAGAATTTCTAGACTTGGTACAAAAAGTTTTGATTTAGAATCTGTAATTTTTTTAAAAGATACAGATGAAGCATTAGCTTTTATGACATGTTTTACAGTTTGTTTTGATTTTGTTTTAAACAAATCTATCCCTGTTTTTGAAAAGATTAAACAAGATTATAAAATTTAAATTTAGAAAAATAAATTTATTGAATTATGATATTAACAATAGAAATAACATCAATAATATTGATTACTTCATCTTCATTTAAATCTGCTATACTAATATAATAATCTGATAATATCCAATTTATAATGGTGATTATATCAGTAATATTAACAATTTGGTCGTAGTTAACATCACCCGTTAAAATATGTAATTCTTCCGGTGGGGAAAACTCTAATCCAAAAACTGTAGATAAATCCCATGTTATTCCTGGTATCCAATATTCTTCACCAAATTCATAAGCTCCAATATCTGGGGATTCACCTAAATATGTTATTTGTAATTCATTAGATATGTATCCAGCATCTATTAGGCTGGAGTTTTCAATTAGACTAAAATTATTATTTTCAATATCTACTAAATAATCTTTAATATCAAATCCTGTTTCATATCCGTTCCAATTATTTATATAGTCCCCAGGGACCGGATATGTATCATAATTACCAGTTCTATGACCAGCTATTTTATTTGCAGCGTTGTTTATTGTCAAAGTACCTTCATTACCACCTTGATCTATCATAATAATAATGTCATTTTTATCACCATTATCAAAGGCTGTATTGTTGTAAATATTATGGTTGTATCCTTTAACCATGATTCCACCTTGCACATTCCATATAACATTATGATGGATATTACCTTCATTCCCAGCACCTTCACCATCAAACCTTGCACCAAATTTTTGTGTATCATGAAGCCAATTATATCTTATTTGTACATTAGGTTGTTGACCGACCATACACTGGACAAGAGCTCCATCACTTTGCATATATCCACTATCAGACATATCATTAAATTCAATTATACTAGCATTGCCGGGATTTAATGTTGCTGAAGCTCCCATTTTATGCATAGTATTTCGCCTAAAAATATTATTGCTGCCTCCCATCTGAATTGTGGTCATTAGACCATTTAAATCAGTCGCTGAATAATCAATATGATAAAAATAACAATTATCGATTGTATTATTATTTGAATACATTTCCAATACTGAACCATCTGTGTATCTAAAAGCACTATTACTAACAGTACAATTACTACTTGAAGTAAATATAGACATTTCAGGTTGGGTGGCAACAATTCCTAGCATTCTTTTATAACAGCTAGGATAAAATAAATTACATCTATCAACTTTGCAATTATCTGAATTATCAAATTTAAATGTAGTACTAAAAAATTCTATATTTTTAATTTCAACATAATTTGAATTATTGATTTCAAAAGCATAAGATTGAGTTTTACCTATTATATTTAGTGAATTAGGATTCATATTGTTGTATGGCCAAAAATATACTTTAGATGAATCTGGATTATAGTACCACTCTCCTTGTGTATCTAAAAATTCAATTTTATTTTCTAAAAAATAATCATGGTGCTTTGTCTTCCATAAATCTACAGGATCATAGGTGAATGTTGCACCATTATGTGTTAGTACTTTTCTACTATAAGTTTTGAATGATCCAACATTTAAAATAGCTGTTGCACCNTCAATATTAAATCCAATATTTTCTAAAGAAATATTACCATGAGGTTCATCAATCATAGTTCCATTTTGATAAGCCATATCATCTTCATCAATTAAGCCATGCGCCCAATGATTTTCTTTATCCCAAATCGAACCATCTAAAAAATTTGCATTTGGCCATCTTGCCATAACCATTTCTTTATGATCTACAAAAAACTGCCAAATATCAAAATTAATAGATGTTTCCCATATATTTTCATTAAAAGGAGTCCATAGTGAATTAATAGGTAGAGTACCATTCATTACTACGCGTTCATCATTATAATTAGTAAAAATTAATGGATTCAAACTATTACCATTTTTATTATTAACAATTATATTTTCATGATATTGACCTTGTCTTATATAGCATGTATCACCAGGCTGCATTATATCTGCACATTGTTGAATTTTTAAAAATGGTTGATTGAAGCTCCCATTATTTTGTAAATGTCCAGTTGTAGATACATAATAGTCNGNAGNTAAACCAAAAGAAAAGATAAGATATAGANTAATTTTTTTCAAAATTTTAAGATTTTTATTTTAANTNATTAATTATCNAGGATTTTATTCCATTCATCTAATCGATTTTTTANAGATGAATCTGGATTAAACTCACCTACTATTTTAATTGATTTAATTTGATCACCCTGAACAATACTATTTACCACNTTTAAATCATNTTCATCTTTTACTTCACCNAAAACTGTATGATTATTATCTAACCAGGGTGTTTCAAGATGTGTGATAAAAAATTGACTTCCATTTGTACCCGGTCCAGCGTTTGCCATAGATAGAATGCCAGGTTTATCATGTTTTAAAGAATCACTAAATTCATCCTCAAAATCATATCCCGGACCACCAACACCAGTTCCCTGTGGGCATCCACCTTGAATCATAAAATTATCTATCACTCTATGGAAATTTAAACCATTGTAATAACCTCTTTTCGATAAATTTATAAAATTAGCAACTGTGATAGGTGTTTCTTTAGAAAATAATTTCAGTTTAATTTGCCCTTTATTTGTTTCAATATGTGCCTCCATCAGTACTCCTTTTTTAATTAATTGAATTTAAAAATTTATTTTTTTGATTTTGATAATATTGATTTTCAGGATCTAAATCTATTGATTCATTAATTATAATTATAGCTTTATTAATTTCTCCTAATTTCCATAAGATTTCAGCTTTTGTATCATTTATCATGGCTCTATTATTATCGTTTTCATCAATGATTGATAATGCAATATTTATTTTTTGTAATGCTTTATCAAGGTTTATATCTAGTTCTGTCATCCTCCAGCAATATTGGTTAAGGAAGAGAGGATCATTTGAAAATCTGCTTAAATATTTTTCATATAAATTAACTTCTTCGTTCTCTAAATAACTAAACTTGTAGTAGTTTAATAAATTTAAGATAGATTGTTTGAGTAAGAATGATTCAGGATGTTGCTTTATATAGTTTTTTAATTCTTCTGTACTATTACCATANAATTTTATCATTCCTAATGAATAGNTAGATTCATGAAACATATTATANGATAAATCTTTATTTCTTATAACTTCNTNAAATAATAACTCAGCATCATCATATTCTCCTTTAGAAAAATATTTTTTTGCTAATTCAAATATAGTTGATGAGCTTTTATCACCTAATTTATATTTTGTTAATAAATCTGTAAAAGTNCCTTGACCAGAAAGAACATTATTAAGTTTTTTAATAAAAGAATCNGGACCATAAAAGCCATATAATCTGTCNAGTTCATTTTTNTTTTTATCTAAGAAAAGAATCATTGGATATCCNGTNCCTTTGTATTNNTCAAATAAAGGTAAACCATATTTTGATTCTGCATTGATTTTAATCGGAATAAAGTTTTTTTCAATCTTATTAATAACTTCTTCATTGGTGAATGTTTCTGAATCAATTTGTTTACAAGGAATACACCAATCAGTATAAAAGTCNACCATTATAATTTTATTATCTTGNTTTAAGAAAGCATCTTCAAGTGACCCNCTAAACCATTTTAATTTTTGATCGTTACAACCAAAAAATANTATTATAAAAANAACTATGTATTTTTTCATTAATTTTGAATATCAATTAATTCAACTTCAAAGATTAAAGTTGCATTTGGAGGGATGACATTCCCTGCACCTCTGCTCCCATATGCTAAATATGGAGGTATTATTAATGTTCGTTTTCCACCAATTTTCATGGAAGCAAGACCTTCTTCCCATCCTTTGATGACTCTTCCCTCACCAAGTGTAAATACAAAGGGATTGCCTCTATCATGTGAACTATCAAATTTTTGACCACTTTCTAACTTACCTGTATAATGAACTATAACTTTTTGTCCATTTTGAGGATTTGTACCTGATCCCTTAATATGATCAATCATTACCATACCACTTTCAGATATTACTTCTTCACCAGGTAATTCAAAATCTGTATCAATAAATGGTTTTTTTATTTCAACTAATTCAACTTCAAATATTAATGTTGCATTTGGTGGTATTCGATCTCCAGCACCTCTTGCACCATATCCAAGTTCTGNTGGGATAATTAAAGTTCTTTTACCTCCTACTTTCATCAGCGCAAGACCCTCGTCCCAACCCTTTATCACTCTACCTTGGCCTAAAGTAAATTCAAAAGGTACGTTTCTTTCAACAGAAGAGTCAAAAACTGTTCCATCTTCTAATTTACCAGTATAATGAACNACAACTTTATCTCCTTTTTCTGGNAAATCACCNTTACCTTTTTGTANTATTTTATATTTTAAACCTGATTCAGTTTCTATTATTTTATCATCCATTGTTTCTCCAAAATTCAAACTTAAAGCTATACATAAAAAAAATAATTTCATTCACTATCTCCTAATATTATATTTATTAACATAACCACATCGGTGACATTAACATTATTATCGTTATTTACATCTCCTAAACTATTTGACGATTGTGTTAGTATTAAATTTACTAATAACACTACATCAGTTACATTAACAGTATTATCATTATTTAAATCTGCGCAAGTTGTATTATTACCATTTGGGATACCACAGCTATCAATACAACTAGAATTATCACCACCACAAACTCCACANTCATCATTTAGTAAACCACTATTTGGCATTCCATCACAACCTAAATCAGATTCATTATAAAAATAGCATCTATATANTANTGTACTATCTATAATAAATGGATTTGGAATATTATTTTGGTATTCTGCAATTAACCAAGTTCTTTCAATTTCACTATTATCAGCAGGATCACTTAAATGCCATTGGTATAAAGTATTTTTTTGTTGGTTAAAAAAATTATCATCTGCTACGTTATTATAAATTGTATAAAAGTAAAATATACTTCTAGCTACATCGCCTTTAACATCTTCTCTTGGTTCAAATAAAGAATTTGTACTTTCAGAAAATTCTTCAATATTATTATTAGGTATATTAGATAAATTATAATTAAGCCATAACCAATTATCTGTTTGCGAATCTACTATTTCACTAAATGGATTATTACTTCGATAAGAATTTACATTTTCTTTACAAGGCTTTAGATGATGCATATCATTTTTAGGGTTTCCGCTACCAGCTCCTAGGCTTTGTGGCCATAAATGTTCACAATTGAGTCCTCCAGCATGCACCACAGGTCTAGGATTAGAAGTTGGTACATTTTGAACGGTAAAATTAGTGTAAAAACAAGAAACTTGACCATTAACATTGTATATTTCTCCATACATAACATCTCTTGCGCTATTGTATGATAAAGTAGAACTTGTAGTGTAATTACTTTTTAAATAATTAATTAAATCTTGAGTATTTAAACCTATTCCTATCTCATCTTGAGTAAATAAAAAAGAGATAAATAATATATATATTAATTTATTTTTCATGATTACTTGTTCTATATTATTTTTAAATTCTTATATATGCAAATAAAAAGAAAAAATATTTTTAAAGATTATAAATGGCTAAAAGAAAAAAATAAATTTTTTATAATTTCTGCTGATTACGATGGTTTAATTTGTGCATCCTTTTTGCATCATCATTTGAATTGGAAATTATCTGGGTATTATGACTATAACTCAATTTGGCTTTCTGATGATGCTTTAAAAAATAAAAAAAATCTTGTTTGGGTTGATTTAAATATATTACCTGTATCTGGTAAATCAATTGGAAGTCAAATTGTATCGCTAGATAATAACCCTCTAGGTCTTAAGACCTCTTGCAATCCAAATATTATTAATAATATTGATTCAAATAATTTTAAAATGAAATTTCCATTTTCTACATTACTATTTTTAATGTGGTTGCATAATATTAACTATAAACATGAGGATATTGGTAAATTATTAATTTTACATTCAGATAATAGCTGGATGAAAATTCAGAAATATTCAAAAAATATTGATACTTGGATGAATAATTTAGTTGATTTTAATTGGGAGTATTTAAACAAAAATATTAATAGTATCGATTATGAAAACAAAGTAGATCAATATTTATATCCCAAATTGATTAGTATTGGAGCAGTTTCGGGATTTAGTAAATTAGCAAGTAAATATCTTAAAATAAAAAGTAGAGAATGTAAATTTAATCCTGATTGGGATAGTGATATAATTTTAAAATTATTCAATTTATTTGCTGAAAATTTAAACTGGACTCCTCCAAGATTACCTGATATTATTAAGCGGATTGAAGGTAAGAAATTTACAATAAAAACAGATAAATTAAAAAAACAGGGTTTAGATAATTTTTGTAAAACTTATAAAGTTTTTTCTTATGCTATAACATCTCCCGAAACTTTAAAATATACAGTCTTTAATAAATATAATTATGAAAAATCTAAATGAAATAATTACAAAATATGGTAGTCCTGATATTTTAATTGATTCATGGGAAAATGAATTTGAAGGTTATGCTATTTGGGAGTATGAAGATTATATTTTATGGAATGATGAAGGATTATATCATTCTAATAAAAAAGTTGATAATAATTTTAATAATTTTCAGCGTATACTTGATAGCTGGAAAAATGATTTTAATATTTTACCAGCAGTTGGATTTATAAGTTATAATTTTAAAGAATTTTTATATCCAAATATTAAGTTTAAAAATAAAAATAAAAAATTCCCTTATATGTATTTTATAAAACCAAAAAAAGTAGTTAAATATAAAATTGAAGAAATTAGCTATAAACGATCTAAACTAAGTCTCTTTGATGATCTCGTTGATTATAAAATGTATAAATATAATATTGATAAAATTAAAGATGAACTTTATGAAGGTAATGCATATCAAATAAATTATACAATCAAAAAAATATATGAATGCTTTGATAGTGGATTAAATACTTATCTTGCACTTCGAAATATTGTTAAGCCACCTTATGGATATTATATTAAATATAATAATTGTGAAATTCTAAGTTTTTCCCCTGAATTATTTTTTGAAACTAAAAAAAATAAAATATTTTCTTACCCCATGAAAGGAACCAGAGGAAGAAGTTTAGATAATGATGAAGACAAAAAATTAAAATTGGAATTAAAAGATTCAATGAAAGATAAAGCTGAGCATCTAATGATAGTAGATCTGTTACGAAACGATATTGGGAAAATTTCAAAATACGGTGGTGTAAAAGTGAGTAATATGTTTAATATTAAAAGTTTTAATACTGTGCATCAGATGATTTCATGCATTGAAGGCNACCTNAAGAATAATATAAANGAGTCTGATATTATTAAAGCATTATTCCCTGGTGGATCTATCACTGGTGCTCCTAAAGAAAGTGCTATGAAAATTATTGATAAGCTTGAAAACTATAGTAGAGATNTATATACTGGATCGATAGGTTATATTAATGATAAAGGAGATTTAAAATTTAATATAGCTATTAGAACTATGACATTAGAAAATAATAATGGAATTTATCCTGTTGGTGGTGGAATTGTTTGGGATTCTNATGCTGAAGATGAATGGAATGAAACAAAAATAAAAAGCNAAATTTTATCNTCNTTNCTATGTTAAATAATTATATATANTATATTAATGGNAAATGGGTTGAATCAAATAAAGCATTAATTCCATTTAATGATAGTGGTTTTTTATATGGTGATGGCTTATTTGAAACATTGAGATTTGATAATAAAANTTTTTTTTCAAAAGATAAACATATAACTAGAATTTTATCTTCTCTTGATATTATTAAAATTTCACATAATTTCGATAATAAATTAATTACTCAAATATTAAATAAAATTGTTAAAAAAAATTCGCTAAATAGTGGTTTAGTAAAAATTATTATTACAAGAGGAAATGTTATTAATAAAGAAATNANGCCATGTATCTATGCTAGTATTAAACCACTATACGATTTACCCAAAAAACCTGTCAAAGTAGTATTATTTAGTGAAGATAAATTTCCTATAATTAGATTTTCACCAGCTATTAAATCTTTAAATTATTTAGGGAATATGTTAGCTAAAACAGAAGCTGAAAAGTTGGGTTATTTTGAGCCTCTTTTCTATAATAAAGATAAAATTATAACTGAATGTGCAATTAGAAATATATTTTTTATTAAAGATAACTTTTTNCTAACTCCATCNTTAGATATTGGAGTTTTACCAGGTATAATGAGAAGCGTTATAATTAATTTAGCAAAAAAAAATAACTTAAAAATATCAGAGTGTCATATTAATAAAAATAGCTTAAATTCTATGGATGAAGCTTTTTTGTCATCTACNGGTGTTGGATTAATACCTTGTTATTGGGATGGTTGGAAATCTGATTTTACAATCTCAAAAATACTTAAAAAAGAGTTATTGAAAAGTATAAATAATAGTTAATTTATGAATATGAAACCTGCATTACTAACTCCAGAAACTATGTCCGTTAAAGGCTTCGATTTACTTGAAAAAATACAAGATGATTTTATTGGTTTAGATACTAAATATAAACTTGCCGATGGTACTATTTCCCCAAGAATATATTTAGATTCNACNGCTTCAACATTAATGATGGGNGCTGCTTACAGAGCCTCAAAAAAATTTTTAAATCATTATTCAAATACACACTCTTTNCTTCATTTTAGTGCAAGAATTTCAACTAAAACNTATGNGTGGATTCACCATAGAATTTTAGATTTTGTATCTGCAGATAAAGATGAATATACATCATTTTTTATGGGCAGTGGTGTTACTGCGGGAATGAATAGAGTTGCTAAAACATTAAATAGATTAAGACCTGAGAGAGATATAGTNCTAGTNTCTATGATGGAACATCATTCAAATGATTTACCTCATAGAAAACATGGAGGTAAAGTTATTCATATCCCATTNGAAAAAAATCATCANATGCCAGGTAAAGTTAATATTGAAATATTAGAGNANTACTTAAATCGATTTTCAGATAGAATCAATTATGTTTCAATTACAGGATTAAGCAATGTCACAGGTATTATTAATAATATAAATGAAATAGCTNCAATTGTTCATAAATATAATGTTTATTTAGTTGTTGATGCAGCACAAATGGCGGCACATGTTCCAATTAAAATGAGTGGATTTAATAATAAAGATAAAGAAATAGATGTTTTATTATTTTCTGGACATAAAACTTATGCACCAGGTTCTCCAGGTGTAGTAGTAGCAAGAAAATCTTTTTTAAATTCAGTTGAACCCGAAGATGTGGGTGGTGGTATGGTTGACAAAGTTTATCCTGATAATTATTTTGTAACAAAAAAATTTCCTGATAGAGAAGAAGCTGGTACACCTAATATTTTAGGGGCGATTACATTAGGCTCATCTATTCATGTTTTAGATACAATAGGTATGAATAATATACTTGATGAAGATAAAAANTTAATTCAATATACAATGAATAAGTTAANCAAATTTAAAGNAGTTCATATTTATGGTGATACAAATATTGNAACGTGCCCAAGAGCNGGAACAATTTCATTTAATATTAAAAATATGGATCATGGTTTAGTTGCTGCAATATTAAATGATTATTTTAATATNGCTGTTAGAAATGAATGTTTTTGTGCTCATCCATATGTACAAGAAATGTTATCAGCAACNCANAANCAGGAACTAGATAACTGNGAATCAATNAACAGTAATCTTTCATGGAAAATGGAGCCATGGATGGGTATGGTTAGAATTAGTTTTGGTATTTATAATAAGAAAAAAGACGTTGATTTTTTAGTATCCTCAATTGAAAAAATAATTAAAAATAAAGCTTATTATAAAAAACAATATAAAACTGATGATAATGGAGATTATAAGCATCTTAATTTTGAATTTTCAAGTGATGATTTTTTTAGTTTAACGGAAACTATTGATCAAGAAATTACAAATTTGTAGTAAATGAAAATTAAAGATAGAATTAATAGTTTAAGGGAAAAACTTAATCAACACAATATTAACTATTACGTATTTGATAATCCCACAATTACAGATTTTGAATATGATATTCTTTTAAAAGAGTTAGAAAATTTAGAAAATAAAAATCCTCAGTTTATTAATGAAAACTCTCCTACAATAAGAGTAGGAGCAAATCCTATTAAAGAATTTGGAACTATTAAACATAGTATGCCTATGCTCTCATTGGCAAATGCAATGGATGAAATTGAGCTAGATGATTTTAATAAGCAAATAATTAAAATAGTTAATAACAATATAGAATACATTGCTGAATTAAAATTAGATGGTCTTGCTGTTGAATTGGTTTATAAAAATGGAAAATTTGTTTATGGATCTACCAGAGGTGATGGACTTGTAGGTGAAGATATAACTAATAATTTGAAAACAATCAAAGGTATTCCTCTTTCATTAATAGGAAAAAATATTCCTGAATTATTAGAAGTAAGGGGTGAGGTTTTTATTAACAAAAGTGATTTTGAAAATTTAAATAAAAATAGGATAAAAAAAGAATTAGTCCCTTTTGCAAATCCCAGAAATTGTGCTGCTGGTAGCTTACGACAGTTGGATTCTAAAATAACTTCAAAAAGACCATTAAGAATTTTTTGTTATGGTTTAGGTATGATTAAAGGTATGAATTTTGATAGTCAAAAAGAGTTTTTAAGCTATCTTCCCAAATGGGGTTTCCCGGTTAATCCTTATGTTGAGGTTGGAATAGGTGAAGATTTTTTGAAAGAATATTATAAAAAAGCTGAAAAGTTAAGAGATACATTAGACTATGATATAGATGGTGTTGTATTTAAAGTTAATTCTTATGAATTGCAACAAAAGTTAGGCAATAGAAGTAAATCACCTAGATGGGCCATTGCTGGAAAATTTAAGGCTGAACAAGGTATTGCAAAAATATTAGATATACAAATTAGTGTTGGAAGGACAGGTGCATTAACTCCTGTTGCAAAATTAAAACCTGTTAAAGTTGGTGGGGTTGTAATATCAAATGCTACATTACATAATCAAGATGAAATCAATAAAAAAGATATTAGAATCAATGATTATGTATTTATTCAAAGAGCCGGTGATGTTATCCCGGAAATTTTAAAAGTTATTAAAGAAAAAAGACAAAACAATTCAAAAAAGTATATTATTCCTAATGTTTGTCCTGTTTGTAAATCAAAAGTATATAATAGAAATGATGAAGCAGTTTTACGTTGTTTAAATGAAAATTGCACAGCTATCGTCAAAGGTAAAATTGAACATTACGTTTCTAAAAATTGTTTAGATATAAATGGTTTAGGTACAAAAATAATTGATTTACTTATTGAAAATCAATTACTATATAATATTTCAGATATTTATAAGCTTGAAGTAAAAGATTTGGTAAATCTAGAAAGAATGGGTAAAAAATCTGCTGAAAATATTATTAATTCTATTAATAATTCTAAAGAAACCACTCTAGCTCGATTTATTAATGGATTAGGAATAAGAAATGTAGGTTTAAATGCATCTAAATTATTAGAAAAAAAATTTAATAATAATATTTCAANATTAATTAANTGTACTTATGAAGATTTAATTCATATAAATGAAATTGGNGAGATAATGGCAAATTCAATTATTCAATNTTTTANTAATNCACATAATATCAACAATATCAATAAATGTTTATCCTTTGGTTTNAAATTTAATTCATCAGTAAAAGNNGAGTCTTTAATTTTNATTGATAAATCATTTGCATGCACAGGAACTTTAAAAAAATATTCAAGATCAGAAATAGCTCAAATCATAGAATCCAATGGTGGTAATTTTTCATCAACAGTAAATAAAAAAGTAAACTATTTGATTCTAGGTGATAAAGGAGGAAGTAAGTTAANTAAAGCTAGATCTCTTAACATTGAAATATTAAGTGAAGAACAATTTCTGAAATTATTAAAATAGATTTCGTTTAGTGTTTAATATCACAATTATANTANTATTAAAATTGTAATATTAATTATTGATTTATTAATCATTAATAAATTAATTGGAGGAGAAGTAAGCTGTTTTATCGTAATAAAGCCCCTTAATGGGGCTTTATTATTAATATTTTGGAACATATTTGATAATTATTAGTATATATAAATAAGAGTAATGTCAATAGTTACAACTCCTCCTAAGTTGTTGACTTAAAAAATAAGAAGCTAGTTAAATCTAGCTTCTTATTCCTCTTTTATAAATTTTCAAATTCTTTTATTGTATAGGTTTTTAATATAACAGCATGAATTTCTTTTTGAATAAATTGACCTAATATNGAATAAATAAGTTGGTGTCTTTTGATTAATGATTTATTTATAAAATCATCAGAAACAATTTTCATTCTTAAATGAGAACCNCCTTTATAATTAGCATGATTAGTATGTTGNGAAGATGTATCTTTAATCTCAAGATATTTAATATTGATTTTTTCTTTTATTAATTGTTCAACTTTTTCTTTAATCATTATATCAAATATTTATTTTATTAAGTTTATTTGAAATTTCAGTTGTATTAATAGCATAATTTAATGCTTCTTCCTTTGAAATTNATCCATCATTAAATAGTTTTACAATAGAATCATCCATCCTTATCATACCATCTTTAATACCACTTAATATGTAATTATCAATTTGATGAATATTATTTTCACGAATTAATGATTTTATTGATGGNGTATTAATAAGAACTTCAACTGCTAGNGATCTTTTATTATTTTTATTTGGTATCAATTGTTGAGAAATAATTCCAAGAAGATTTAATGATAATGTAGTTCTTATAATACCTTGTTTATCNGGAGTAAAAGCATTCACTAATCTGCTTATTGTCCCAGATGCATTATTTGTNTGAAGTGTTCCNANTACAAGATGCCCTGTTTCTGCAATTGTTAGNGCNGCATTCATNGANTCGACGTCACGTAATTCACCAATTGCTACAACATCTGGGTCTTGTCTNAGGACACTCTTTAATGAATCNCTAAAACTTTNTGTATCTGAACCAATTTCTCTTTGGTTAATTANTGAATTAGAATGTTCATATAAGTATTCAATNGGATCTTCAATCGTAATAATATGTGCTTTATTTTCTTCAGATATTTTTTTAATTAATGCTGCCATTGTTGTAGATTTTCCNCTTCCTGTACCGCCAGTGATTAAAATTAATCCCTTTTTATTTAATGTTAAGTTTGAAATTGATTCTGGAAAACCTAATGAATCTAAGTTAGGNATTGANTATGGTAATTTTCTAAAAGTTGCAGCTAAATTACCTCTTTGTTTAAANATATTAACTCTAAATCTACTTACACCTTTTATCCCAATAGAAAAATCTATTTCTTTGCTTTTAGATAAAGCAGATGCTCTTTCATCATNTAAATAAATTTTTAGAATTTGATTTAAAGTATCTGGAGTAAGTTTATTTTCATCTAAATTTACTAAGTCCCCATTAATTCTGATTTTTGGAGGTGAGCCAACTGTAAGATGCAAATCACTAGCATCACGCGCTACCATATCGCTTAACATTTTTTCTAAAGACATAATATTAAATAAATTATTTAAAGATATTATTCAAACATATCATATTTAATTTCTTTTGTCCAATATGATATATTCAAAGTATCAGGTAAATTAATTGAAATACTGAAGTTTCCAGTATCACCAGGGTCTAGCGATGTGTCTGATATTACACCGTTATCAAATTTAACAGTATTACCACTAATAAAGATAGAATCAACTAAAGCTGGGCTGGTATCATTTTCCCATAAATAATAAATTACTC
>NZPQ01000010.1 GCA_002693365.1 Fidelibacterota bacterium | reverse complement strand
TCTTCTTCTTGAATTGATTTTTTATATGTCTGGTCAATTTGTGGATTTATATAAAATTCATAGTTATCTGCATTAGGATTTGTTAATTCTTTTTTTTCTGTTTTTGGTTCATCTTTGCGCAACTCTTTGTATTGTTCTTCAGTATCTGGTTCATCATTTTTCATTCCAATAAAGATTCTTTTATTATACCCTATTTGATTTGCTGCAATTCCAGCGCATGGAACTTTTTTATAAGTATCCAATAAATCTTTTAAAATTTCTTTATTTGTATCATTAATAGGTAAATAAATTTCTTTTGTTTTTTGTTTTAGAAAATTGATATTATTTTCGATGATATTTCTACCATCCCAAACTTCTACTAATTTTTTTATAGCCATAGTCTTAAATTATATTATATTTTTAACAAATTTATGAAATAAAATATAAAAAAATGTCTAAANATAAATATATTAAAATNTTTGCTACTGGTGGGACNTTTGATAAAGAGTATAATGAGATAAATGGAGAACTTTTTTTTAAAAANACTCATCTTGCAGAACTATTAGAACTTGGGCGTTCTCAGCTNGATGTTCAAATTGAAACACTAATGATGGTTGATAGTTTAGATATGACTTTAGAATCAAAAAAACTTATTGTGCAAAAATGTAAAGAAGAAAAAACTAATCGTATCATAATAACTCATGGAACAGATACCATGGTTGANACAGCAAAACTTTTAGCAAAATCGATTAAAAATAAAACAGTTATTTTAACAGGCGCAATGATTCCTATTAAGTTTGGTAGTTCAGATGGATTGTTTAATTTAGGAAGTGCATTATCTTTTATTCAAGTTATAGACCCTGGAATTTATATAACAATGAATGGTAGATATTTTAAGTGGGATAATGTTAGAAAGAATAAAAAACTAGGAATATTTGAAAGGATTNAAAAGTAACTAGAGAGCTTCTTCAGTAATTTTTTCACCCCAATATTCAGGTCTAGTTTGTAGGTTAAACATGATATTTTGATTTACCAGATAAACCTCAGGTTTATCACCAAGTCGAATATAACATCTTGAGAAATCAGAAGATGATCTTCCAAAAACAAATGTTNCTATAACATCATTATTAAAATCATAAAATGTTAAATGAGTTCCTAGTAAATCATCTATATTATATTTAGACCATTTTTCTGAATTTTTTGTCATTATTGTTTCAGANTCTAAAGTNAAAATTTTATCAAAAAATGTATTTAAAATATTCTCTTTTAATACTAATGAGTCATTATTTGTAATTGCCCAAGATGTATCAACTCTTTGAATTTCAATNGTTGCTGATTCTGATTTAATTAAAAAGCTGTTTACTTGAGTTTGATTNAAATCAAAAATTTGACTAGACGTACTTTGATAATTTTTTTGTTGATTAATATTAAGTATATAAAATAAAATCAAAACAGCTAGCACCCCAATTGATATATANAGTCTATTTTTCATAGATTGCCTCTAGTATTTTAGATTTACTATTTTGTTTTCTTCTAGAAAATATACCTAAAGCAATAATTAATAAAGTTGGAAGTAGCATATTAATTATTTTCCATGTTAATCGTGTTTGATTTGAAACACCTTCTGCATCTCCTATCAGCGGTCTATCAAGAACTTCTCTGGATCGAAGTGCAATTAGTTCACTATCTCCTAGCATATAGTCAATAGTATTCATAACAAATATTATATTATTTTGTGACCCGCCACCACCTTGATCTGAAAATAATTGAGAATCTCCTACAAGAGTTAAATTACTTTCAATCCCTGTTTCTTTATCTGCAACGATTGTTCTTGCACCAACTACTTTTGATGTTTCTGTTAACTGATTAAAAATTGGATTATTTTTAGGATCTGGATTTAAATTATAAAACTCGCTCATAGTTGCTGAACGATCTGAAGTATANAGTAATGGTGTAAAATCTACAAGATTATCAGAATAAACAGAATCTGATTGAATTTCACTTGTAAATATTAATGAAATTGACTCAAGACCGCTAACTGTAACTTCGGACTGATTGAATTTTTTTAGAATAGGTAAGAATGGATAATCCATTGGGACAGCCATTCTAAATGGTCCCATTTGCTGTTGAACGTTAACTTGATTGCAGGTTTTATCTAAAACTAAATTTTCCTTAATACTTAATCCATAAGAATCTAATATACTAAATATATTTGATTGCACTGGATTTGCTTGCTGAGTTTGAATATCAACACTAATTCTATTTTGAGCAAAAAATACGTTCCCACCTCTTGCTATAAAACTTCTTAAATTTGATTCTTGTGTAGCATCTAAAGAATCACTAATACCATTGAATAGTAATATATCTATATTTTCAGGTATGGTATTTGAAAGATTTAAATTTGGTCTAGTTTGATATCTTTCATTTAAAAAACGTGTTAAGTTCTCATTTGTAATTTCATCTGTTAATGAAATAATTCCAATTGTACTTTTTTGATTTTGGACCATACTTTTAATTTTTGTAGTAATATCATATTCTAGACCCGTACTTGTTTGAATTACAGGGATAACTTCTCTTTTATCTTCATAAAGTAAAACAAGACCCATATATACTTTTTTAATTTCCACTTTATCATTTTCTATAACCTGCAATTGTACAGGCTGAATACCATACTTTTGTGCATCCTCTGCTATTTGTTCTTCATTTTCAGGGCTATAAAATTCAAAGCGAAGGTTACCCGAGCTATAGGCTGTATATTCTTCTAAAATATCTTGAAGATAGCGTTTGTTATTTGAATATTGTGCAGGAAGATCAGCTGAAAAATAAACTTTTATAGTAAATAAATCATCAATTTTTTGAACAACAGATTTACTTGATGATGATAATGAGTACATCTTATTATCTGTTAAATCAAATCTTAAAAACCAGTTTCTTCCAATTAAATTAATAAAAATAACTGCTATTAAAATTACTGCTGAAAAAATTATGGTTGATTTTTTATTGTTTAAATTCATTATTTCCACTTTCTGCTATTTAATACTTGAGTGGTTAAAAACAAAAATGAACTAATTATTGAAATGAAATAAACTAAATTTCTTGAATCAATTACGCCTCTTGAAATATTTGAAATATGATAATCAACACTAAGGTATTGAATAAATCCAGCCATAAATGATGGAACAAAAATTAAAAGTTTATCAAATAGAAAAAACATTAAAACAATAAATACACCGATAATAAATGCTACAACTTGATTATCAAATAAGCTACTTGCAAATGTCCCTATAGAGGCATAAACTGCACCAGCAAAAAATAGTCCAAGGTAGCCAGTAAATAAAGCTCCATAATCTATATTTGTTCCAAAACTTACCAGTGTAAAAAAATGTACAACAGTAAATAATAGTCCAATAACAATTAATGAAAGAGCTGCTAAATATTTACCAATTACAAACTCATGCTCTTTAATTGGTAAAGTACTCATAACTTCCATAGTTCCCAGGTTTTTTTCTTTCGCAATTAATCCCATTGTGATTGCTGGTATAAAAAATAAATATACCATTGGNACTATATTGAAAAGAGCTCTTAAATCTGATTGGCCGATTAGAAAAAATGTATTTGAAAAAAAGTAACCATTAACAAGTGAAAATACTACTAAGAATATATAAGCCATAGGGCTTGTAAAATAGCTATCAAATTCTTTTTTAAATATATTATATATGTTATTTGTCTTCATTATTTTAATTTGTTAATTTTCTAAAAATATCTTCTAAGTTTGCTGTTTGTGGATTCATTTCTAAAAGAGATAATTTATTTTTAACTATAAAATTAAAGATATCTAATCTTGGATCATTTTTTTTCTTATATTCAATAGTTACCNTATGTGAATCTTTAGTTTTCTTAATTTTCACTTTATTAAATGCTTCTTTGAACTTTTTTATTTTAGTATCTGTAAAACCTACAACCTCAAGAGATAATTTTACATTACCCATAAATTGATTCATTAATTTTTTAGTTGTTCCATCGGCAACAATATTACCATGATCAATNATAATAATTCGATCAACGGTTGCTTCAATTTCTTGNAGAATATGGCTAGACATTAATACTAATTTTTCTTTACCTAAATTTTTAATTAATTGTCTAATTTCTATAATTTGATTTGGATCAAGACCTGTCACAGGTTCATCTAAAATTAAAATTTTTGGGTCATGTATCATTGCACATGCTAATCCAACACGNTGTTTATAACCCTTNGAACATTCACCAACTTTTTTATGTACGACTTCTTTTAAACCACATTGAGAAATAACTTTATCAAATGCATTTTTGAATTCAATGTCATAGATGCCTCTGGTGTTTGCAGTAAATTTCAATAAATCATAAACAAACATATCGTAATAAAGTGGATTGCTTTCAGGTAAGTATCCTATNATTTTTTTTATTTCATGGGNATGAGTTTCTATATTNAAGTCATTGATTAANACAGANCCTGATGTTGGAGTCAAATANCCTGTTAATATTTTNAGGGTNGTNGATTTNCCNGCNCCATTNGCNCCTAAAAATCCAACAACTTCTCCATGNTCAATAGAAAAATCTATTGATTTTACCGCTTCAAAANNGCCATAGTTTTTAACTAGTNTTTTTACNTTAATCATTNATTACNTTAACAAAGTGNTCNTTATCAACCCATTTAAACCCATCATAATTAAACCCTGAAAAATCTTTTGTNTTTNTAATAGAATTTTCAGCAAGAAATCTTATAAACTTACCNTTNACTGCTTTNCCAAAGTGNCCAGCAGCAGTTTTNTTACCTTTTTTCTCAACTTTAAAATCAACATTTATNACATTTTTNCCAGGTTTATAAGCTTTTCTATAAACTTGAGGAAGTAAATCAAAAATTACATCTTCATCTTTTAATGCTTCAGTTAAAACGGGTCCCCAATGATATTGAAGTGATAAAACATTCATTTTTAACTTATAATCAGGTATTAAAGTAAGAGGAGTTGTCATACCAAATANACCACTAAAAATTAATACATTATCCGCCATATATTTTTTCCCTGATTCACTTAAGGTTGACCAATCTAAATGTTCATAAACAACGCCTGTATATCTTTCTATAGCATAAGCACACCGACTTTTAAAAATATCTTCGTTTTGTCTATGAAANAATTCAGATTTTTCTTGTGAGGTACCATAGATNGATCTTAAATCTTCATTATCAATAAGATTGAGCAGTCTTACAACTTGCTTTACATATTTTTCAAAAACAAAATTTGTATCCTTAAATAATATATCTTGAGGTTTTTGTATTTTNGCTTTTCCCTCNCTNGGGGGTATTAAAATTTTCATATAAATCCTATTTAAGGTTAATAATTAAGGTCGTTAATTTAATAAAAAAAAATTAATTTTTACAATATTCTAATGAATTATATAACGAAGTATCCAGCATAAAAAGAATATCGCATTCTTTTTTAGCCTCTCTAAATCTACCAAGATTAATATATGTTTTNACAAGCATATGATGAGCTTTAGAATAATCGTAGTTGATTTTTAAAATTGATTTGAAATATTTAGCTGCATTAATATTGTCTGATATTTCAAAATATGATAATCCTAAACTATATATTGTTTTAACATCCTCATAATCATATAATTCTAAAGCTTTTCGATAATTTATAATTGATTGCTCAAATTGCTTTAGATTTGCATAACAATCTCCAAGAAGTCGGTAGCTGATNGGGTCATCTTGAATCTTATCAATATATTGTTGAAATTCAATTATAGCTAAATCATATATTTCCATTTCATTATAAATNATTCCTAATTGATAGTGAAGTATNGGATCATCAAGCGAATAATTCAGNGCCTCTTTTAAGNATATTANCGCTTGAAGATATTTTTGCTGCCCTCCATATGCTATACCTAATTCAAATAGAATATCTTTAGAAGTAAATCCACAATAAATTGCTTCAAGTAAGTATTTTTCAGATTTTTTATAATCGTATAATAAATTTGATATAGATCCAAGTTTGAATAAGACTTCAGTATTATCNTCNTTAAATGATAATACTTTTTCGTAATATTTTTGAGCAGATACAAAATTATTTAAATTATAAAANGATTCTGCAATTTTTGAATGGTAGATTTCGTTNTCAGGAAATTTTTCTATTAATCTACCNTAAGTATCNATAGATTCTGTAAATCTTTTTTCATACATAAAAATTTCACCTAAAATTTCTAAAATTTCAATGTTATCTGGTTCAAAAATAATAAATTTTCTTANTGGTAAAAGAGCTTTTCTGAATTCTTGTTCTTTAAATAATATTTTTCCATATTTATAATTTAGTTCGTGGCTATCAATATATTTATAAGCTAATCTATATTCATCTATNGCTAAATTAACTTTTAAAATTTGTTCATATATTTTACCTAATTCAAAATGNGCNTAGCCATTAAATGGATCAAGTTTTATNGACATNTTTAATGCTTCAAGAGCTTGCTTGTTTTTGTCGATTGATTTATATGATTTCCCAAGATAATAATATGTTTCTGAATTTTTTGAGTTTAGTAATAGCGCTTGAGTTAACTCATAAATAGATTTTTTATATTCTCCTAAATTATAATAACAAAACCCCAATAGATTTTTTGATTCAAAATGATTATTATCTAANTCATNTGCTTTATTGAGAATAGAAATTGCATTTTTATAATCTTTCANNTTAACAAGTATTNCACCAATNTTAAAGTTTGCATCAAAATGATTCTCATCAATAAGAAGTAATCTGTGATAATAATGCATAGCNGATATATAATCTTCAAATTCCAGATATAAATTTGCTAAAAATAAAAATCCTCTTTTATCATTAGGGTATTCCGCTACATATTTTTTCANATAATTAATAGTTGTTAAATTTGATTCATTCAATTGTTTTGATAAAATTCCNAGAAAAAGATTTTGTCTAAAAATTNNCGAATCANTTTCAGAAATTGTTGCAAAATTATCNTAAAGATTTTTCAATTGAAGNGAATCACCAAAATTTGTATTTATTAAATAATCTAAATCAATTATNCCAGCTTCGAGTTCAATTGCACTANTCAGNGATGNAGCTGCTTCAGTATAAAGCCCAGTATCAATATAGGATAAAGCGTTATTAAATAATTCTATAGCCTGATCATTTTTTGTATACTCAGATACTAGAGATGTTGAGTCGATTTCGTTTGGCATATTACTTATAATTTCAGGAAATATAAATGATGTATCAGCATTAATATAAATTGAATCATTTTCAATTGTCTCCAGAATACTAATTAAGCTATCTAATGTATNGATTTTAGTTGAATCATTTTCTAAAACATAGATACTTTTAAGNTTGNTATAAGTNCCTAAATATTTTTTTTGATTTATTATAAAATTGAAGTATTGAATTTTTAATGCTTTATTTAAGTAAATTTTAGAGGAATCTTTTTTGTCTTCTAATAAATATAAATCAGATAAAGTAAAAAGAGTATTGACAAGTTCAATATTTTCATTACCAAGTATTTTTTTTTGAAAATTTAAAATATTTTTATAAACAACAATTGCATCCTCATATAGTTCAGCTTCAATGTAAGATTTAGCTAAATTCTTTTTTTGAAGAATTGTTTCTTGGGACATTGCAATATCAAAACAAGTAAAATATATTAATATTAAAATTATTTTTTTCATCTATACTTATAGTTGTAACAGTATATATAGTTCCTAATTATATTTATAAAAATTAGTTTATATTATATTAATAAATATATAAAAATTGATTCAGATATTTTAATGAGGTTTTTATAACTTAAAAATTATTAAATTAAATAACAATTTTATGATTAATTCATTTAGCGAAAATAAAAATATAACATCTCCCAAAAAACAAGAGGAAGACCATAAAAATGATAGCAATTTAAGGCCACTGTCATTTGATGATTTTGTTGGTCAATCAGAAATAATTGAAAATTTAAAAATTTATATTCAGGCAGCAAAAAAAAGAAAAGACGCTCTGGATCATGTTTTGTTATTTGGTCCTCCGGGATTAGGTAAAACCACATTAGCTAATATTATTTCTAAAGAATTAAATGCTAATATAAAAATGACATCTGGTCCTATTATGGATAAAGCCGGAGATTTAGCAGGTATTTTAACTAATCTTGATGAATTTGATGTATTATTTATTGATGAAATTCATCGTTTAAATACAGTAGTTGAAGAATATTTATATTCTGCTATGGAAGATTATATCATCGATATTATGATTGATAAAGGTCCTAATGCGAGAAGTGTTCAATTAAATTTAAATCATTTTACTTTAGTTGGTGCAACAACTAAATTAGGAAACTTGACATCACCTTTAAGAGAGCGTTTTGGTGTGATTTTAAGATTAAACTTTTATAATCACGATGATATAGTTAAAATAATCATGAGATCATCTAAATTATTGAATATTAAAATTGATAAAGATGGTGCTTATGAAATTGCAAGGAGGTCTAGAGGTACTCCAAGAATTGCAAATAGAATTTTAAAGAGAGCGCGAGATTTTGCAGAAGTGAAGTCAGATGGTGTAATCACTAAGTTAGTTGCTTCAGAATCATTAGATCATTTAGGAATTGATAAAAATGGTTTAGATTCAATGGATTATAAAATTTTAGAAGCACTAGTAAAAAATTTCAATGGTGGTCCAGTTGGATTAGACTCAATAGGTGTAGCAATATCAGAAAATCCAAGAACTGTTGAAGAAGTTTATGAGCCTTATTTAATTAAAGAAGGTTATCTTCAAAGAACTTTAAGAGGACGTATTGCTTTGGACAAAGCATATGATTATTTAAAAATTGATAAGAACGATCAAAAAAATCTATTTAAATAGAAAGGAAAATTATGTTTTTTGGAAATGTTGAAAGACCACCACGATTATCTGAATTTGATTTAGAAGTTCCTGAAAAGTGTATTGGTCAGCATCCTGCAAAAAAAAGAGATGAATGTAAGTTAATGATTTTAGATAAAAAAAGTGGTGATATACAGCATAAGAAATTTAAAGATATTACTGATTTATTTAACAAAGGGGATGTATTAGTATTAAACAATACAAAAGTATTTTCTGCGCGATTATATGCTTCAAAAGAAAAATCATCATCGAAGGTTGAAGTATTTTTACTTCGTGAATTAGATACAGATTTATGGGAAGCAATGGTGAAGCCTGCAAGGAAAGTTAGAATAGGTAATAAACTATTTTTTAATGATAAAATTGGATGTGATGTTATTGATAATACAGTATCTGGAGGAAGAGTACTAAGATTTGAGTTTAAGGAAAATGAAAATTTATATCCTTTTATTGATAAATACGGTAATGCTCCTTTACCACCTTATATNAAGCGACCTAGTAAAGATAGTGATAAAAAAGATTATCAAACTGTATATGCATCAGAAAGAGGCTCNGTTGCTGCNCCTACGGCGGGGATACATTTTACTAAAGAAATGTTAAAAAAATTAGAAAAGAAAGGTGTTAATATAACATATATCACTTTACATATTGGGCTTGGAACATTTAAACCTATTTTAGTTGAAGATTTAACAAGACATAACATGGATTCAGAATATTACGAGGTCANTCAAGAAACAGCTGAAACGATTAATGTTGCTAGGCAGAAAAAGAAAAAAATATGGGTTGTGGGAACTTCATCAGTNCGAGCTTTAGAAACTGTTGTAGTTTCTGGATTCCAAATAACAGCTAAAAGTGGTTGGACAGATAAATTTATTTATCCACCNTATCATTTTAAAATGTGTGATCGTTTAATTACTAATTTTCATCAACCAAAATCTACNCTAATGATGTTAGTATCAGCATTTTCTCATAAAGATACTATTATGAAAGCTTATAAAGAGGCTATTAAAAAGAAATATAAGTTTTATTCTTACGGTGATTCTATGCTTCTAATGTGATGAATATAAAAGTTGGNCATGGAATTGANATNCATCAATTAAAANTTGGNGAANCTCTTTATTTNGGTGGAGTAAAAATAGATTCTGANTTGGGAATTGTTGGTCATAGTGATGGNGANATTGTNATTCATGCAATTGTTGATGCCATTNTAGGAGCCTTAGCNAAAGGTGATATTGGNACATTTTTCCCNTCAACTNATGAAAAATATAAAAATATTTCTAGTATATTTTTTTTAGAAGAAACTTTGAAANTAATGANTGATTTAGGATTTTTTATAAANAATATTGATATTAATNTTGTNCTTCANAAGCCTCATATTAATTCNTATATTTTTTCAATNAGAGAAAATTTATCAAANATTATNAATATTNATATTNATAATATTTCNNTTAAAGCAACNACAGCTGATAANNTNGGTTTCATCGGTAAAAAAGAAGGNATTATGTCAACAGCTACCTTATTATTGATTGGTAAATAATGAANATTAGAACTAGATTTGCNCCAAGTCCNACTGGATTTCTTCATGTTGGAGGTTTNCGAACAGCNTTATATAATTATTTATTTACAAAACAAAATAATGGAAAATTTATTTTACGTATTGAAGANACAGANCANAATAGATANGTTGAAAATNCTNCAGANAATTTANTTNATNTATTAAGTAAATTTGGANTNAACTATGATATTGGACCAGGATAGAGAAGANGAAAATGGTCCTTANNTNCAATCAAAAAGATTNAATATTTANAAAAAATATTATATGAAACTATTNAANAATAATTTTGCATATGTATGTTTTGATATTGGTGGTGATTTAATNCCNGAGNTTGATAATGAAATAGCATTATCAAAAATGAATTCTACAAAATATGTAATAAAATTAAAAATTAATAAGAATTCTAGTTTAAAGATTAATGATATGNTNAGAGGNGATATAGAGTTTGATTTGAATTTAATAGANGATCCTATAATTATTAAGTCAGATGGTTTNCCTACTTATCATTTTGCTAATGTTATAGATGATCATTTAATGAAAATAACNCACGTTATAAGNGGAGANGAATGGATTTCATCNCTTCCAAAACATGTTACATTATATAATGCATTTAATTGGAAGCTTCCNCAATTCTGTCATCTNCCTTTACTTTTAAATGAAGATAAAAGTAAGCTTTCCAAAAGGCAAGGGGATGTTTCAGTTGAAGATTTTATTAATAAAGGTTATTTAAAAGAAGCTTTAATAAATTTTGTAGCATTATTAGGCTGGCATCCAGAAAATGATAATGAGCTATTTTTACTTGAAGATTTAGTTAAACATTTTTCTATAGATAGAGTTAATAAATCCGGAGCAATTTTTGATAGGGAAAAATTAATTTGGATGAATAGGGAATATATAAAAAAAATNGATGATAGTGAAATGATTNAAATTATTAAAAGTAAATTAAAGCTAATTGATNTTCATGATTCNAGAATCNATTTNAAAAAATTATCNAAGTTTTGNAAAAATCGNATAAATACANTTGATCAAATAATAAANGAAATTAGAGGTTTTTATATNNANGANGAAAATNAAGATTTAANNAACTTTGAATTTTCTAAACTATTTAGGCTTTGGGTTGAAAAATTAAGCAGCATAAAAATAATTGATAAAGATACTATCAATGATATTGTTAATGCTTCAAAAAAAGATTTAAATATTTCAGGTAAAAATTTATTCATCCCTTTAAGAATTGCTCTTACTAGCAAAACACACGGAGCTGATATTTTTACAATAATTGATATACTTGGTATCAAAGAGTCAATTAGAAGAATTGAAAGATTTTGTAAATGAATTATAAAGAATTAATAAATAATTTTATAACAGATGCAATTGATAAAGATTTAGAATCAGGTAAACATAAAAAAATTATAACGCGATTTCCACCTGAACCTAATGGCTATTTACATATAGGGCATGCTAAATCAATTTGTTTGAATTTTGGTATAGCTCTAAAATATGATGGCATTTGTAATTTAAGATTTGATGATACAAATCCTGAGAAAGAAAATATTGAATATGTAAATTCAATTTTAAAAGATGTAAGATGGTTAGGCTTTGAATTTGATGAGCCTTTATACGCATCTGATTATTTCGATATGATGTATGACTATGCCGTTCAACTAATAAAATTAGGTAAAGCTTATGTTGACGATCAGGATGCAAAAACAATAAAAGAATTTAGAGGTACACTAACTGAGCATGGTACAAATAGTCCATTTCGTGATAGAACTATAGAAGAAAATTTAATATTATTTCAAAATATGAAAGGTGGAAAATATAAAGATGGTGAAAAAGTACTAAGAGCTAAAATTGATATGCATTCACCAAACATGAATATGAGAGACCCTGTTTTATATAGAATATTACATGCTCATCATCATAGAACAAAAGATAAATGGTGTATTTACCCAATGTATGACTGGGCACATGGGTTAGAAGATTCTATTGAAAATATAACCCATTCAATATGTACTCTGGAATTTGAAGATCATAGACCTTTGTATGATTGGTTTCTAAAACAACTTAAAATATATCATCCGCAGCAAATAGAATTTTCAAGACTTAATCTTGAATATACAATTATGAGTAAAAGACATTTAAAATTATTAGTTGATGAAAATCATGTAAGTAATTGGGATGATCCTAGGATGCCAACAATTTCAGGCTTGAGAAGAAAAGGCTATCCTCCAGATGCCATTAGGGAATTTATTTATAGTTTAGGTGTTGGGAAAAATGATGGTTATGCATCTATTGAGCATTTAGAATATTTTGTTAGAAAATATTTAAATAAAAATTCTAAAAGAATTATGGCTGTATTGGATCCAGTAAAATTAATTATTGATAATTATGATGAAAATAAATTTGAAGAGTTAGAAGCAAAAAATAATCCTGAAGATGATAGTTTAGGATTTAGAAAAGTTACTTTTAGCAAAGAACTTTATATTGAAAAAGATGATTTTATGGAAAATGCTCCAAAAAAATATTTTCGTCTATCAATAGGCAAGGAAGTCAGATTATTACATGCATATTATATTACATGTACTCACATTGAAAAAGATAGTTCTGGAGTAGTTAAAAAGATACACTGTAGGTATGATTCAAAAACTAAAGGTGGTTGGTCAGAAGATGGAAGAAAGGTAAAAGGAACTATTCATTGGGTTTCAGCAAAACATTCAATAAATGCTAAAGTAAAAGTTTATGATAAATTATTTAATAAAATAAATCCATATGATGGTGATGAAAAAAATGATTTTATAAAACATTTAAATCAAAATTCCTTAAAGCTTATTAACAATGTGAAGCTTGAATCATCGATGATTAACTCCTTAAAAAGTGAATACTATCAATTTGTTAGGAAAGGATATTTTAAAATGGATAAAGATGCAGATAAAGATAACCTGGTTTTCAATCAAATTGTTAATTTAAGAGATAGTTGGAAAAAACATACCAAATAAAATCTTATTCAAAAATTAACTTAGGATTAAAAGTACTTAATCTAAGGACTGATAATTTTCATAATATTAATTCTATTTTTATTGAAGTTGACTTATGCGATATATTACAATTTGTTCCATCTGATTCATTTAAACTTAACTGTATCAATAAAAATATACCGCTCGATAATAGTAATACGATTGCTCAAGCTTATAAAATACTAAGTGAAAAATTTTATTTTAGAAAACATTATGAAATTATTGTTGATAAAAATATTCCCGTTGGAGGTGGTATGGGAGGAGGAAGTAGTAATGCTGCTGCAACACTTAAAGCATTAAATAAATTAAATAATTTAAATTTAACTAATAAAAATTTAATGGATATTGCTCTAAAAATTGGTAGTGATGTTCCATTTTTTATCGAAGGTGGTTTAAAATTTGTTTACGGCAGAGGAGAAAAAATTAAACCTCATATGTTTTCATTAATAGATGCAATATACATACTTTTAGTCTTCCCTAAATTTTCTATTGATACATCATGGGCTTATAAAAATATTAAAAAAAAGTTGCAGTATAAAAATTATAGTACTAAATTTCCGCCCCTGGACAGTAATGTCAAGTGGAAGTTATTTGAAAATGATTTTGAAGATATTGTAGGATCAACATATCCAGAAATTTTTGAAATAAAGAACATTTTATATGAAAATGGAGCTCTTTATTCAGGTTTGTCGGGTAGTGGCTCGACTATGTTTGGTGTATACAATGATAAGATTGCTTTAAAAAAAACAAAGCAGTTATTAAATCATTATAATACCCTCATAGTCTCCCCTATCCAAAGAAAATAATTGGGGGATCGTTCAATGGTAGGACACATGGTTTTGGTCCATGGGATCGGGGTTCGACTCCCTGTCCCCCAGCATGAAAATATTTAGTGGAAATTCAAATAGGCAATTAGCTGAAAAAATTTGCAATTATTTAGATGTAGATTTAGGCAAGCTTAATATAAGCCAATTTAGTGATGGGGAATTATCTATTGCTTTTGATGAAAATATTAGAAATGAAAATGTTTTTATCATTCAGTCAACTAATCCCCCAGCTGAAAATATTTTAGAATTAATGTTAATTCTTGATGCGGCTAAAAGAGCTTCGGCAAAAACAGTTACAATAGTTATCCCTTATTTTGGATATGGTCGTCAAGATAGAAAAGATAGACCTAGAGTTCCTATTTCATCAAGAGTTATTCTTGATATGGCTGTTGGATTAGGTGTTGATAGAATTGTTTCTATGGATTTACACTCTTCACAAATTCAAGGTTTTGTTAATGTTCCATTTGATCATTTGTATTCTAGAATGGCACTATTTAATGAATTAAAAAAAATGAATTTAGATGAAGAAACGGGAGTTGTATTAGCTCCAGATGTAGGTAGTGCTAAAATGAGTCAAGCATATGCTAAATCATTAGGTATAAGCTTTGCTTTGATTGATAAAAGAAGACCTAAGGCTAACCAGGCAGTTGTGGCTAATTTGGTCGGTGATTTAAAAAATAAAAAGGTTTTAATTATTGATGATATGATTGATACTGCTGGAACAATTTGTAATGCTGCAGATGCAGCTATGGACAATGGAGCAATATCAGTTACAGCAATTGCGACACATCCTGTTTTATCTGGACCTGCAGTTGATAGATTGATGAATTCAAAAATTGACAAAGTAATAGTTTGTGATACTATTGAAGTTACTGATGATAAAATATTTAATAAATTAGAAGTTATTAGTGTTGCCAATGTATTTGGTGAAGCAATAAAACGAATTATAGATGGAACATCTTTAAGCTCGATGTTCCGTGAAGCGAAAGGATAAAAAATGGCAGATGAATTTAAGCTAGATATTTTTAAAAGAGATAATCTTTCAAAAAGTTCTTTGAAACAGTTAAGGAGAGATGGAAATATTCCTGGAATATTTTATTCTTATAAATCTAAAGAAAGTATACCATTTTATATGGGAAACAAGACCTTAAATGAAGCAAAAAAATCTGGAGCACGTATTTTTAATATTGCGGTTGGAAGTAAAAAACAAACAGTGATATTTAAATCTGTTCAATATCATCCTGTTACAGATGAGATTTTACATGTTGATTTATATGGGGTTAATATGGATAAAGCTGTTGCAATTCAAGTTCAGTTAATTTTGGAAGGAAATGCTAAGGGTGTTGCAAATGAAGGTGGTGTTTTAGTGCAATCTTTAAATGAAATAGAGATTGAATGTTTGCCTTCTGATATTCCTGAAAATTTATCTGTGGATATATCTAATTTAGGTCTTGGAGATAGCTTTAAAGTTAGCGATTTACAATTAGATGAAAAATTTGTAATAAAATCAGATACAGAACAAGTTATAGCTTCTGTTACTCAGGCTATGAAAGAAGAAGAAGCTCAACCAGATTTAGAAGAAGGTGAAACAGAAGGATTGGCTGATCCAGCTGAACAATCTTCTGATGAAAAACCTAAAGATGATGATTCAAGTAATGATTCTGATGAAGGATAAAAATGAAATTAATTGTTGGTCTTGGTAATCCAGGAGACAATTATCGTTTGACTAAGCATAACTTTGGTTTTTGGATAGTTGATAGGTTAGTTGAACAACGCTCTTTAAAATACAAATTAGGAAAAGGTGAATATTTATTTGCTCAGGATAATGATTATATGTTTCTTAAACCTACATCCTTTATGAATAATAGCGGTGTAGCAATAAAACATTTTATGAATTATTATAAAAATATTAGTGATATGATTGTTATATATGATGATATTGATATTAATTTAGGTCAAATTAGATTTAGAGCAAGCGGATCTGATGGAGGACATAATGGAATTAAATCTGTTATTTACCATCTTAAAAGTGATGAATTTGATAGATTAAAAATTGGTATAGCAACTGATACAAAAATGAGACCATCAGAACATTACGTATTAAAACCTTTTTCAAAAAAATATTTAGATTTAGTTAATGAAGTAATTAATCATGCATCAGAAAGTGTTGATTACTATTTGAACCATGATATTACTTTAGCGATGAATAATTATAATACAAGGAATGATGATAATGGAAAATAAATTATTTTATGTTTTTGGTTCAGGTTTATTAGCAATGCTTTTTGCATTTATTAAAACTAGCTGGATTAACAAGCAAGATGAAGGTTCAGATAGGATGAAAAAAATTGGTAAAAGTATATCAGAAGGAGCAATGGCTTTTTTAAAAGCAGAATATCGTATTTTATCAGTTTTTGTATTAGTAGTTGCTTGTTTACTTGCTTTTGCTGCTAACAGTCAGGGTGATTCTTGGTTAATAGCTGTTTCTTTTTTAGTAGGTGCTCTAGCTTCAGCATTAGCAGGATTTTTAGGAATGAAAGTTGCAACAAAAGCAAATAATAGAACAACTAATGCAGCTCAAAATGGACTTGCAAAAGCTTTAAATGTTGCTTTTACTGGTGGATCAGTAATGGGATTAAGTGTTGTTGGTTTAGGCGTTTTAGGTGTTTCAGGATTATTCATTATTTATGATAGTTTAGGTTTATTTACTGATACATCTAAATTAATTCAAGCATTAACAGGGTTTTCTCTTGGAGCATCATCAATAGCTTTGTTTGCAAGAGTCGGTGGTGGAATTTATACAAAAGCTGCAGATGTTGGTGCAGATTTAGTAGGAAAAGTAGAAGCAGGCATACCTGAAGATCATCCATTAAATCCAGCTACTATTGCTGATAATGTAGGTGATAATGTTGGAGACGTTGCAGGTATGGGAGCGGATCTTTTTGAATCATATGTTGGAGCTATTATTGGGTCTATGGTTCTTGGNTATTCATTAGGAATTGAATTTGTAATGCTTCCATTATATATTGCAGGTTCAGGTATATTGGTATCTATTTTAGGAACATTTATGGTTTCTGTTAAAGAAGGTGGTAGTCCTCAAAAAGCCTTAAATATTGGGGAATTTGGTTCTTCAGCTGTTATGGTTGTTGTAATGTATTTTTTAATTAATTCATTATTACCTTCAAATCAAATGGGAATTTTTTATGCAACATTAATTGGTTTAGCATCTGGATTAGGAATAGGTCTCATTACAGAGCATTACACTGGGACTGGTACTAAGCCCGTTAAATCAGTTTCAGACCAATCTGTTACAGGTGCAGCTACAAATATAATTGCAGGACTTGGAGTTGGTATGCAGTCAACAGCAATTCCAACATTAATTATTGCTGCTGCAATTATTGGTGCTTATTCTTTTGCTGGACTTTATGGAATAGCAATGGCAGCATTAGGAATGCTTGCAAATACAGGAATTCAATTAGCTGTTGATGCATATGGGCCTATTTCAGATAATGCAGGTGGTATTGCTGAGATGGCTGAACTGCCAGCAGAAGTAAGAGAAAGAACAGATAAGTTAGATGCAGTAGGAAATACTACAGCNGCTATTGGTAAAGGATTTGCAATTGGCTCCGCAGCATTAACAACTTTAGCGTTGTTTGCTTCTTTCAGAGCTGTTGTTGAAATGAAAACAGGGCAACCATTATTAATNGATATTACAAATCCTTGGGTCATGGGAGGCCTGTTTGTTGGCGGAATGCTTCCGTTTGTTTTTTCATCTATGGCTATGGGGGCTGTTGGAAGAGCTGCGATGTCAATGATTGAAGAAGTGAGAAGACAATTTAAAGATATTCCCGAATTAAGAGCTGCGTTAAAAGTTTTAAGTAAAGGTGATGAATCAAAATGGTCTGAGGCAGATAAAGAAACTTATAATGCTGGCTTAGACAAAGCTGAGCATGGAAAATGTGTTGAGATATCAACTCAATCTGCAATTAAAGAAATGATGCTACCCGGACTATTAGCAGTCCTTACCCCAGTTTTAGTTGGTGGATTTTTTGGGCCAGAATCTCTTGGAGGTTTACTTGCAGGAGTAACAGTCTGTGGTGTGTTAATGGCTATTTTCCAATCGAATGCAGGNGGAGCTTGGGATAATGCTAAAAAAATGATTGAAGAAGGTGTAACAATAAATGGTGAAAATTATNGNAAAGGATCAGAACCTCACAAAGCTGCGGTAGTTGGAGATACTGTTGGAGATCCTTTTAAAGATACTTCTGGACCATCTTTAAATATATTAATCAAATTGATGTCAGTTGTGTCTTTAGTAATGGCACCATTTTTATTTTAAGAATTTTAAAAAGGAGATAGTTTTAATGAATAATTATGAAATAGTTTACATCATACATCCAGCTCTTCAAGAGGGAAGATTAAGTGATATAAAAAATAAAATTCATGATAAGATAGCATCATTCAAGGGTAAAGTCTTATATGATGATAATTGGGGTAAGAAAAAATTAGCATATGCTATTGATAAACAAAAATATGGTACATATTTATTTTGTCAATTCTTATTAGAAGGTAAAGATGTTAAAGAAATAAATACCGATTGTGAATTGAATTCTAATATTTTACGTCATTTAATAACAAGAATTGAATCATGTGATATATTAGATGAAAAAAATAAAAAAGAATCTAAGAAAAAATCAAGTGATAAAGAATCTAAAAAAGAATTATTAGAAAATGAACAAAATGATGATAATAGTTCTAAAGAAGATATTGTAGAAAAAAAAGTTACTGAAGTAGCTGCAGAGAAAGAAGGTGTGGTGGAAGATGTAAAAGAAAAAGTTGAAGCAAAAAAAGATGTAGAGGAAGAGCTTGAAGAGAAAGTTATAGAGAAAGATATTGAAGAAAAAGATAATTCAGAAGATAGTTCTGAAGAAAAGTAAAATTTAATAAGGGAGTATATTAGTAATGGCAATATTAGCACAATCAAGAGTTTGTCCTTTTAAAGAGGATAAAGAATTAATTAAACAAATTGATTATAAGCAGTATAAATTTTTGAAGAAATTTATCACTGACCAAGGTAAAATTATACCTTCACATGTAACAGGTGTATCAGCAAAATATCAGAGATTAATTACAGCTGAAATTAAAAAAGCAAGGATTCTAGCATTATTACCATTTGCTGTTGATCCTAGATATAGTTAGGAGATAAAATGAAAATTATATTATTACAAACTTATGAAAATTTAGGTCAAATTGGAGAAATTGTTAATGTTAAAGCTGGTTATGCAAGAAATTTTTTAATACCTAATAAAATAGCCTCAATAGCAACAGATGATAATGTCCAATATTATAATAAGTGGATTGAGAGTCAAAAAATTAAGGAAGCAAAAAATAGAAAAAATATGGAGCTATTATCTAATCAGCTTGATAAACTCACTTTAAAATTTGAGTTAAAAGCTGGTGATAATGACAAGTTATTTGGATCAGTTACCTCACAAATGATATCTGATGAGTTAGATAAAAAAGGTTATTCTATTGATAAAAAAGAAATAATTTTAGAGGAATCTTTAAAAGAAACTGGGAATCATTTTGTTCATATTCATCTAGATGAAGATTTAAAACCAAAAATTAAAGTTAAAATAGCTGCTGAAAAGTAAATTTGCATTAATATTAATATTTAATTTTTTGTTTTCTCAATCTGAGTATCAAATTATAAATATTCCTGAAAACTCATTATTGTTATCAACCAATGACAGTTTTCCTTCAAATTTAGATTATTTTGAAAATGATAATTATAGCATTAGTTATCTTCAATATCCAGCAGATATAAACTTTCTAAACTTTAAATATCAAAAGTATAGTTTTTCATTTTTAAATTTTGGTTTAATTGAAGATTCAATTGATAATAANGTAATTAATTCATTTAATTCTTATGAATATTATTTGAAATATAAGATATCAAAATTTGATAAATATTTAAGTACATCAATAGGATTTGTTTACAGTAAGATAGAAAATTACACATCAAATGCACTTTTGATTAATTTTGAGAAAATAATTGAATCAAATAATTTTAATTTAAATTTTTCATTAGAAAATTTAGCTATAGTACTGAAACCATATACGGTAACGGAAAGTATTAATCCATATAAATTACAATTAGGCTTAAATAATATATCTATTAAAAGTTTTTATTTTGGTTATGATTTGGTCTATAATAATTTTACATCATCTCCTATTCATATTTTTTCATTGAGTAAAAATATTAGTAAATTTTTTAAATTTCGTTTAAGTAGTAGCACTCATTTTAAAAATCTTAAANTTTATGATAATTTTAAAGATTATCTTTATGGAGTTTCAGTTGGTTTTACTTTATTTACAAATACTAATAAAAGAGTTGATATTAGTTTTTTAAATTTAGGACCTTCAGGATACGTCTATGGAATTACTCTAAATCTTTAAATTAACTTATATTTTTTACCGCACTTTTTGAAAGCATCAATNGCAAATTGTATCTGNTGCTCTGTATGANCAGAACTTATTTGTACTCTAATTCTAGATTCATTTTTTGGTACTACGGGGTAAGAAAATGCAATTACATATATACCATATTCTAACATTTCTTTTGCAAAATTTTGTGCAATCTTTGGATTTTTAATCATAATGGGAACAATTGGATGTGTTCCTTCTTTAATTTCAAAGCCAATATTTTTTATTTCTTCTCTAAAATAGCGAGTATTTTTATCAAGATTTTTTTGAAAATTTTTATTATTTTGTATTATTTCTAAAGCTTTTAAAGATGCACAGACTATATTTGGTGCTAGTGAATTACTAAATAAATATGGTCTTGATTTTTGTCTTAGAGTATTTATTATTTCATTTGAAGCAGATGTAAAACCACCTGAAGCTCCTCCTAATGCCTTACCTAGTGTTGAGGTAATAATATCAACTTTGTTTAGTACATTATGATAATCAGCTGAACCTTTACCGTTAGGACCAATAAATCCTGTTGCATGTGAATCGTCGACATGCACTATAGCATTATATTTTTCTGCAAGATCTGTAATTTTATCTAGTTTTGCAATAAATCCATCCATTGAAAAAACACCATCAGTAGTAATNATTCGATGTTCAAAATTTTGAGTTTTCTTTAGAATGGATTCTAATTCATGCATATTTGAGTTTGAATATCTAAATCTATTTGCTTTACATAATCTTACTCCATCAATAATTGAGGCGTGATTTAATTGGTCAGAAATTATTGCATCTTTTTCATTAAATAATGTTTCAAATAAACCCCCATTAGCATCGTAACATGAAGTATACAANATAGTATTTTCTTTATTTAAAAACTTTGAAATTTGTTTTTCTAGTTGTTCGTGAATTGATTGAGTTCCACAAATAAATCTTACAGAACTTAGTCCAAATCCATATTTTTTAATACCATTGATAGATTCATTAAGAATATCTGGATGATTTGAAAGGCCCAAATAATTATTGGCACAAAAATTTAGAACTTTCTTATTATTATTAATTCTTATTTCTGAGTCTTGAGGTGAATGAATTATTCTTTCAGATTTGTATAATCCATTTTTTTTTATTAGATCAAGCTCTTTTTGTAGTATTTTGTTTAATTCATTCATATTTATAATATTTTTTTAAATTAGGAATCATATAGCTTNTTAAAAAATTTTCAAGATTATATTTACATGAAAATTTCCATTCTTGTCTTGCATTTGAATCATCAATAAAATTTGGCCAACTATCTACAATTTTTTGCCTTTGTTTATTAATCTTATAACTTAGCTTAAAATCTGGATAAAACTCTTTAATTTTATTTTCTAATTTTAATACTGTTACGCTAAATGATGTTACATTATATATTCTACTTTTTATNTTTTCNTCTGATGAATNCATTAGTTTAATTATTGAATTNACNGCATCAGGCATAGTCATAAATGGTAAAATTGTTTTATCATTTACAAAACAATTATAGTCTTTATTTAAAAATGATGCATGAATCATCTCTGGAGCGTAATCACTTGTACCACCTGAAGGTTTTGTAGAAGCTGAAATTATTCCTGGAAATCTNATACATCTAAAATCTATATTATTATTTAAATAATTATTAATACTAATCTTTTCACATTTTAATTTTGCTTTACCATATTCNGTTAAAGGTTCAATTGATAAAAATTCTTCATTAATAAGATTGTCTAGGTTTTTATTATCCATATTGTAGACAGCTATAGAACTAGGGAAAAAAAACTTAATAGGTTTATTTAATTTTAAAGCCTGTGATTTTGCTATTTCTAGTAAATTAATTGTTCCATTATAGTTTACTTCATTGGCNAACACAGGATTTTCTTGTGCTTTNGTACTAAGTATAGCTGCTAAATGATATATTTCAGATATACTATACTTTTCATTAACATCATTAAGTAAANTTTTATCTAATATACTACCCCTAATATTTTTTATATTTGATTTTTTATTATTTTTATGAGATAGATCNAAAGAAATAANATAATTATTTTGTGAAAGTTTGTTGATTAACGAACTTCCTATTTCACCGTTAGAGCCTGTAATTAATATAACTTTTTTAGACATTTTTTAATAAATTTAGAGATATTTATTATGTCAAATATAAAAATTATATTTCAATTATTATGTTTATTGTTTGTATCGTGNTCCAAAGAAGANGACTATTTTTTTAATCCNAGNGATTCAATTTTCAANTCATCTTTAAATATTGNAGGNACTAATCAAACTTTGGATTTAATAACTTGGAATATTGAAAATTTTCCAAAAAATAATTTAACTAATTTGTATGTTAAGCAAATCATTGATTCATTAAATGTTGATATTATTGCGATGCAAGAAATAACAGATATGCAATCTTTTAATAATATTCTAGATTCTTTAGGAAATAATTGGGAAGGTTATAGATCTGGAGGAATTAATTCTGATAATCAAGAGTTAGCATATATTGTTAATACTGAAAATGTTGAGTTATTATCGGATCCATATACAATTTTAAATGATAATTCATATTATTTTGCATATAGAGAACCATATGTACTAGAAATAAAATATAAAGATATTGATTTTATTTTAATTAATGTCCATTATAAATGTTGTAGCGGATCTGAAGAAAGAAGATTGCAAGCATCCTCGTTATTATATTCATATATAAATACATTCTTAGATGATATGAGAGTTGTTGTTTTAGGAGATTTTAATGATTTGCTTATTGATGATAATAATGTTTTTCAACCTTTTTTATCTGATATGAACAATTTTTATTTTACAGATTATAGTATTGCTCAATCATCAAATTATTTTTGGTCTTTTCCATCTTGGCCAAGTCATTTAGACCATATTTTAATTACAAATGAGTTATTTACATATATTCTTGATACTCAAACAGTTCTTGTTGATGGTTCTTTAAATGGTGGTTTAAGTGCTTATGATGGATATGTTTCTGANCATAGACCAGTTATGTTNAAGATATTAGTTAATGACTAATCTGATATTTTCTTTAAAAAATTTAATATCTTCTTTATGTGTTAAGTAATTTTCAACCTCATGAATATCTACCCATTTTGCTTCCGGATTATTTTTATCAAGAGGTTTTAATTTTTCTTGTTCTGATTTAAATAAAAATATATGAATTGTTTTTANTTCAGATAAATCATCTCTCCCATCTAGACCTATACGGTATCTATCATAATGGCCAATTTTTTTAACTAATTTTGGATTAATGATTCCAGTTTCTTCATAAATTTCTCTAATNGCTGCATCTATGGGAGTCTCTCCTTCATCTATGTGACCTTTGGGTAANGACCATGAATCATGATTTTGATTAACAATTNCAACTTCATTTTTTTGATTAAATATAATNCCACCAGCACATTCAACTTTTTTTGTATTATTTTTCATTTTTATAAATNTATTCTATTAATTGTTTAGCAATTTTATATTTTGTATTTTTTTCAAACTCTTTACTTTCTCCATTTTTTGAAAAAAGATAAATATGATTTGTATCCTCGTTAAATCCAGCTCCTTCTTCATTTGCGTANTTTAAAATTATATAATCAGAGCCTTTAGACCTCATTTTATTAATTGCATTTTTTTTACCGTTTTCTGTTTCTAATGAAAAAGCGATTTTAANACCNTCNTGNTTTGCNATNGTACTTCCCATAATATCAATGGATTTTTTTAATTTTATACTTTGAATATNCNTATTACTTTTAATNTTATTNTTTGAATATTCCANNGGTTTATAATCAGAAACAGCAGCTGCCATAAAAATATAATCAAANTTTTTATTTGATANNTCACTAGTTATCTTNTCATTCATTTCATCTGCACTATTAATGTTTATTGTAGTTATACCAGAAATNCTTGGTATNGATACTGGACCTGAAATAAGAGTTACTTTTGCACCATATTCTTTTGAAGCTTTAGCTATTGCATAACCCATTTTTCCACTTGAATGATTCGAAATAAATCTTACAGGATCAATAGGTTCTTTTGTTGGTCCAGCAGTTATTANAANATTTTTATTTTCAAGAAATAATGTTTGATTAAATAATTTTCTTATTTCATTCATTATAGTATTTAAATTTGCTAGTCTTCCTTTACCTGTATGAAGACTTGCAAGCTGTCCTTCTTCAGGTGGAACAATAATATGACTTCTCTTTTTGAGTATTTTGATAGCATTTATTGTACCCTCATTTTCCCACATCCTAAAATTCATTGCAGGTGCAAATAAAATGGGCACATCACAAATTGATAGTGTTGTTGATACTATTTCATCAGCTACACCATTTGCTGCTTTACATAGAATATTTGCTGTTGCAGGCACAACAATAATTGCATCAAGTTCAAATGAAAGATTAACATGGTCCATTCCACCCTTTGGATTTTCAGGAAATAGATTGGTTAATACTTCATTGTTTGAAAGCGCAGCAAGTGTTGCAATACCAATGAATTTTTCAGCAGATTCACTAATCATTACTTGAACATTTGCTTTTTCTTTTCTAATAAGCCTTATTANTTCNCATGCTTTATATGCAGCAATAGAACCAGTAATACACAATAATATATTTTTATTTTTTANGCTATTCATTTTTTTATACAAACCATTAATCCATCTCTTATAGGAGCAAGAAAATTTGAAACTCTTTTATCTTTTTGAATATACTCATTTGTTTCAAATAAAACTTTAGCCTGTTTATCTTTAGGTTGAATAACCTCACCATCCCAAAGCATATTATCTAAAACAATAATACCACCTTTTTTAATTAATCTTACACATTCTAAATAATAGTTTAAATAGTTCATTTTATCNGCATCAATAAANACAAAATCAAATTTATTNTTGAACTTTTNCAGAGTTTCTAATGCAGGACCATGGTGGATANTGATCATATTTTTATATTTAGATTTTTGAAAAAATTGTTTTGCTGTATTAATATGTTGTTCAATAANCTCACATGTATCAATAGAACCATTTGCTGGTAAAGCTCTAACCATAGATGCTGCGCTNTAACCTGTAAACATTCCTATCTCAAGAATTTTTTTAGATTTACTCATTTTTATTAAATGAGATAAAAAATTACCAACTAAAATACCACTAATCATTTGAGGATAAGTTTCATTTTTATATGTATATTCTCTTATNTTCTGTTGGAGTTGATTTTCGTTATCAGAGTGTTCTTCACAAAATTGATTAATTATATTACTAACCATTTATTATTTTTTCTAATTTTTTATTTTGATATAAACTTTGAAGCTCTTGATATCCTCCAATGAAAGTATTATTAATGGAAATTTGAGGTACAGTATACTGCCCAGATAAATTTAATAATTCTTGTCTGCTCATATTAATTTCTTCAATATTAATTTCCTCATATTCAATAGCTAACTTATCTAATAAGTTNTTAGCTGCAGAACAATAACCACACCAGTTTGATGTATATATTTTAACCATGTATATAATGTATTTAATCTTTAATTTATAATATTAATATAAAAATAAATAATAAAGGAATAGTATGTATTTAAAAACAGGTGATAATGCCCCAGATTTTGAATTATTTAATTATGATAATACTTTAATTAAATCATCAAANTNGAAGGGTAAAAAGTATATTATTTGGTTTTTNCCAAAAGCTAATACACCCGGTTGAACCATNCAAGGGTGTGGATTCCGTGATGAATTCGAAAAATTTAAAGATTTAAATATTNATGTTATTGGAGTTTCTGCTGATTCTGTTTCTAAGCAAGAAAAATTTGTTAAAAAAAATGATTTTCCTTTTTTAATGCTTTCTGATGANACTAAGGAAATGCTCAAATCTTATAANGCTTGGGGNCTTAAAAAATTTATGGGNAGAGANTATGANGGAATACATAGAATTTCNTATTTAATTAATGAAAAAGGAGTTATTGAAAAAGTATTTGATAAAGTTAAGACTAAATCTCATGCTTTAGATGTACTAAGCGAAGTTGGCTAAGCTGATTTCAANTAATAGTAGTATTTATATATTATTATCAATAGCTATGGTATCNTGGGCTATTGCTTGGACCAATGCAAAAATAGTAGGTGAATATTTATCATTTTATAACNTAATTTTTTTAAGATTTTTATTAGGATTTATTTCATTATTACCTTTTTTGATTTATTATTATAAAAATCTTCCTGATTTTAAAAAGTACAAATATATTATAATTCCAAGTATATTATTTTTTATTTATAATATTGCTTTTTTTAAAGGAACATATTTTGGCCAAGCAGGAAGAGGAGCCATATTAGTTACAACATTAAATCCCTTATTTACATTAATCATTATGTCATTTCTTAGAAAAAAAATTTTATCAAAAGAAATTTTTGGAATAATTTTAGGATTATTTGGTGGTTTAATGATAATGGATGTTTTTAAATCTGGATTTAATTCAATATTGGATATTAAAAATATTTATTTTGTAAT
>NZPQ01000009.1 GCA_002693365.1 Fidelibacterota bacterium | reverse complement strand
ATATTAACTCTAAATCTACTTACACCTTTTATCCCAATAGAAAAATCTATTTCTTTGCTTTTAGATAAAGCAGATGCTCTTTCATCATCTAAATAAATTTTTAGAATTTGATTTAAAGTATCTGGAGTAAGTTTGTTTTCATCTAAATTTACTAAGTCTCCATTAATTCTAATTTTTGGAGGTGAACCAACTGTTAGATGCAAATCACTAGCATCACGCGCTACCATATCGCTTAACATTTTTTCTAAAGACATAATATTAAATAAATTATTTAAAGATATTATTCAAACATATCATATTTAATTTCTTTCGTCCAATATGATATATTCAAAGTATCAGGTAAATTAATTGAAATACTGAAGTTTCCAGTATCACCAGGGTCTAGCGATGTGTCTGATATTACACCGTTATCAAATTTAACAGTATTACCACTAATAAAGATAGAATCAACTAAAGCTGGGCTGGTATCATTTTCCCATAAATAATAAATTACTCGAATAAAATCACCTCTTCTACTTCCATTATTTACTAAAGAGCCAGAAAATTTAAGATTAGTTTTACTAATTTTTTCTTCAATAGTCATTTCATTAAAAATAATATTTGCTTTTAATGGCTCCATTTCTTTGATTGAACTTATTTGGGATTTTTCTATTTTTAATTGACCAATTCTGGTTTGAATAATTAAGTAGTCACTATTTTCTTGAATTATTTTACCCTGAATTATTGTTCCATTATTTATAATTATTTCATGTTCAATTTTAGGTGTTTTAACTAACTTTAATATTTCCGAATTTATTGATGGTGCTATTAAAGAGGATTCATATTCTAATATTTGAGCATTTAATTCATTTATTTTGAATTCTAAATCTTCAATTTTATCTTTAAGTGGATAAAATGGATTATGATTAACATGTTTAATTTCTTTAATTATTTTTTCTGGTATAACTTCTACATTTGAATCTTCATTTTCTATTTTAATTTCTTTTTTCCCTGCACAACCAGTAGAAATTAGTAGTATCGATAAAAATAATATTATGTTTATGAAATATTTCATTTTTTTGGTTTCATTGCTTTTAAACTAGCTTCTCTTATTCTGTTTTTATATTCAGCTCCAGCATTTAATGAGTTTGCTAAATTATTTAATTCATAGTAATAATCATAATTATAAGAATCTTCTAAAATTGGGATTAACTCATCAAGGACACTAACATCTCCAAAACTTGATAGAGATTGTATTGCTTTAATTCTTAATAATCTTGGGAATCCATCTGTTCTTGCAACCTCAATAAATACGGGCTTTATTTCTGGATTTGAATAATCTTCCAAACTACCCATTAACGAATGTAAGACTGCATAATATCTATTTTTACCTATTTGATATGACTCAAGTAAAGCCATAAGTAATCTATCTCTTTCAACAATACCCATTGAATTATTAATAAAAGTAAGCATTTGATCATTAGAACCTGGAGATCCTAACATCTCAACAAAAAAATCAACTAATTCTGGTGCATTTTTTCTTGATAAAATTTCTATTGCTCTATTTCTTATATGTAAATCAATTTCATCATTTTTTGCTATGTCCATTAGTAAAGGAATTGCTCTATCATCTTCTAGTTCTCCAAGAGATAGAGTTAATAGCTCATTCATACGTTGATGATTTTTTAAACTAATTTCATATAATTCTAGTAATGTTATAACCTTATCCTCAGTATTATTTTCTCCAATTGATTCTATAATTTCAGCTCTTAAATCCATGATTTGCATTTCTGAATTTGATAAGCCCTGAATTAATCCAGAAGAACTTTCAGGAGAATCATATGAAATTAAAATTTTTAAAGCTTTTTTCATTATTTCCATTTCTAAAAATTCTGAATCTGATATAGTTTCTAATATTGCTGATTTAATTGAAGGATTTTTTGATGTTGATAAAATATTAAGTGATTCTAACCTAACTTTCAAGATTTGATTTTTATCTTTATAAATTTCTATGAGTAATTCCAGTGAACCGGATTTTTGAGAATTGAAATCTGAACGTATTTTATTTAAATCATCCATTGTATATGGATCTTTAACTAAAATAATATCTTTTTTATCTGATGATTCACTTGATTTTCTACTAAATAAACCACCTCTTTTATTATCTTCTTCTGAGAAAATTGTTCCTGTAAAAAGTATTAATGGTAAAATTATTAATATTATTTTTTTCATTTTTATATAATTGCCTAATGTGTAGATATCAAATATTATTCATATATGATAGCTAAATCAAGATAAATTTAAAAATTCCTTCCAATCACCTTGCCATGATTTACCATTTTTAATGCAAGTTACTGTAAATTTGCTAAGCCAATCACCAAGGTATATTATTTCCTTATTTTTATGTTTAATAATTCCAGTTTGATGATAGTGCCCAATACAAACTATATCGTATCCTACTTTCCATTTATTTTTAGAATAATCCAGTGTATCTTTAAAAATTATTTTTTTATATCTATCATGATGATTGTAGTCAGAACTAGATTTAGAAATTTTTTCAGCAAGGGAGCATGTTAATGAAGGGGGAAGTAAGTTGAATAAAAAAATGAATAATTTTGATCGTATAATTTTCTTCATAATTCTGTAGCCTACATCAGACTTTAATATACCATCTCCATGTGTTATAAGAATTTTTTTATCATTAGATTTTAAACTTAAATCAGATTTATAAAAATTTAATCCAGTCTTTGAATTAAGATATCCAAAATCCCAAAAGTCATGATTACCAGCTATATAATGTATTTTAATATTATTATTATTTAAATCAGATAGTGCTGATAGTATGCTATCATATCCTTTAGGAATTTGATTTCTATATTCAAACCAATAATCGAAAAAATCTCCTCCAATTATCAAAGAGCCTTTGCCATTAGTTTTTATTTTATCAAAAACTTTAAAGATTTTTTCTCTTCTATCTTTTTCTTTTAAATCATCATTCATAGAAAAATGATTATCAGAGACAATGTAATATGGTTCATTCATAGTATGGAATAATTGAATTAAATTATATACAAGTACAAATGTAAATTAATAAGAAAATGAAAAAATATAAATACATATTATTATTAAATATTTTTATCTCAGTATTATTTTCTCAATATGGTAAAAATATTGTTCAGTACGAAAATTTTGATTGGCATTTTATACAAACAAAAAATTTTGATATTTATTATTATGCTCAAGGTGAAAACCAGATTGATATTATGGCTAAGTATTGTCAAGATGCAAATGATAAAATTTCAACTTATATCGGTTGGGATTTGAAAGAAAGAAGCTCAATTATTGTTTATAATTCGCATAATGATTTTCAACAAACTAATGTTGTAGATAGCTATTTACAAGAAGGTATAGGCGGTGTGACTGAGCTTTTAAAAAATAGAGTAGTCATACCTTTTGATGGTTCTTTAAAAGAATTTAAGCATGTTATTTATCATGAACTTGTTCATGTTTTTATTAATGATTATATATATGGAGGGTCTTTAAAAAATCTAATAAATAGTAATAGTGTATATATCCCATTATGGATGAATGAAGGTTTAGCTGAATACTTATCAGCTACATGGGATACAAATTCTGATATGTGGATTAGAGATTTAGTTATTAATTACGATCAACTACCAACAATTAATGACTTAAATGGATATTTAGCTTATAGAGGAGGACAATCTGTTTGGAGATTTATTACTAGTAAGTGGGGTGAAGAATCAATTGCTGAAATATTTTTTCATATTGATAATAAAAAAAATATAAACCAGGGTCTTAAGAGTGCTATAGGAATTGATTTAGAAGAACTTAATAATCAATGGCGAAAATATTTAAAAAAAGAATATTGGCCAGATATTCAATATAGAGATGATGTAAGAGATATTTCTAGGCAGCTCACAGATCATATTGATTTATATAATAGTTATAATATAGCACCATCGCCTTCTCCAAATGGTTTTGAAGTTGCAATGTATTCTAATAAAAATGGTGAAATGGGAATATATATAATTTCAATGATTGATGGGAAGTTTGTTAAGAAAATAATAAGTGGAAATAAAACATCAGAATTTGAAGAATTACATATATTAAAACCAGGTATATCATGGTCATCAGATGGAAATAAAATTGTATTTGCTGCAAAATCAGGAAAATCGGATGCATTATTTGTTTTTGATTTGAATGATTCTTCAAAGAACTTAAAAAAAGTTTTTAATCTAGAAGGTATTTTTAGACCCACATGGAATCCTATCAATAATAAAATTGCATTTGTTGGTAATAATGGGATGTCGAGTGATATATACATTTATAATATTGATGATGATTCATTAGAAAATATTACCAATGATTGGTTTAGTGATGTTCAAGTATCCTGGCATCCTAATGGTGAAGAATTATTATTTATTTCTGATAGGGGAAATCACTTGCAAGTAGGTTTTATGAGTAATTCTTCAAATTTTTTAAATCATAATGTTGAAAATCTTGATATATATAAAATAAATATTTTTGAAAAAAATATTTTTAGATTGACTGATACAGTAGAAAACGAGACATATGCTTGTTATGCACCTGATAAAAGTAAAATTGCCTTTATTTCAGATAAATCTGGAGTAAACAATATTTATATTTCTGATATGAATGGTGAATCACCACAGCCTGTAACAAATATTATGACGGGAGTAACTCAATTAAACTGGATTTCAAATAATCAATTAATTTTTACCGGATTTTATAAAAGTGGGTACGACATATTTATTTTATCTAATATTAATCGTTTATTAAATGACAATATAGAAATTTATCCATCAAATTGGAAAAAAAATGAAGATATAGCATTATTAAAAAGGTCGAAAAATAATAATTCTAAATCTAAGAGTTATCAAAATTATATTTTTGATGGAAGATCTCAAATTCAAAATACAATAAACATTTTTGATGAATCCTTACTAAAAGATAATAACAATAATTATATAAAAAATAAATATAATACTCGCTTTACTTTAGATTATGCACAAGCTTATTATAGCTATGATTCTTATTATGGTTCTCAGGCAATGGCGATGTTTCTATTTAGTGATATTTTAGGTGATCATCGTATAACGCTTGGTACAGAAATGCAAATTGATTTTAAGGAGTCAGATTATTATTTATCTTATAGATATTTAAAAAATAAAATCAATCATGATATTAGTTTTTACCATCAAGCATATAAAACTGATATTTATGCCGCATTTGATTATTCATCATATCAATTTACTTTGAACCGAAATATAGGTTTAAATTATTTATTTTTCTTGCCATTTTCAAGATTTGACAGATTAGAAGGTGGATTGAGTTATAATCATTTAATAAAAGAAGAGTCTGAGATAAATACTTTTTCTGGTAATGAGTCAACATTACAATATGATTCTTATAATATTTTTAAACCACATTTAAAATATGTTTGGGATAACACAAGGTGGTTTTATTTATATCCTGTAAGTGGGACAAGATCATATCTCAAATATGAAATAATACCTAAGTCAAGACTTAACGATTATATTTTTGAAACAATTACTTTTGATCATAGGACATATTTTGAATTATCCTTTGTTAATAAAATAAGTTTTGCAAGCCGTATTTTTATGGGTTCAAGCTGGGGTAAAGATAAAAGATTATTTGGAGTTGGTGGTGGCCCTTGGATTTTTTCAGATACTAATAATATGGTTAACAGTAGTTATGAAGATGCGTTACCATTCGATGATTTTTATTTTATGAATAATTTTGTATTTCCAGTTAGAGGATTTCCTATGGCAGAAAAATATGGTCGGAAAGCATTGTTAATGAATTACGAATTAAGATTTCCATTTTTAATGTATTATTTTCCATCTATTAAATTTTTAGGACAATTATTTGGAGTTGCATTTATTGATATGGGTGCAGCCTGGAATGATAAATTTCCAAAATTTAGGGAAAGAAAAAATTGGGAAACAAACTCTAATTCTAATATAACTGATGATAATATTGGCTGGATAATGTCATACGGGTATGGACCACGTTTCATTTTTCTTAATATGGCTTGGAAGCTTGATTATGCTCGTCAATACAATCCTATAAACGGAAGTAAATCAAACAGATTTTGGTATCTTACAATTGGTTATGATTTTTAAATTTTAGATATGGATAATAGAATTTATATTTATACTGATGGTGCTTGTAAGGGTAATCCCGGTCCTGGTGGTTGGGGAGCATTATTAAAATATAAGGAGCATAAAAAAGAAATTAATGGATTTTCAAAAAATACTACTAATAATATCATGGAATTAACTGCTGTAATTGAATCTTTGTTAATTATTAAGCAAAAGTCAAATATCACTATCATAACAGATTCTAATTATGTTAAAGATGGAATTACTAAGTGGATTGCTAATTGGAAAAATAAAGGTTGGAAAACTTCTAATAAAAAACCAGTTAAAAATAAAGATTTATGGAAAAAACTAGATGATTTAAGTAATAATCATAAAATTAAATGGGAATGGGTTCGTGGTCATACTGGGAATCCAGGTAATGAAAGAGCTGATCAATTAGCTAATGAAGCTATAATTAAAAATTTAACCTAAAATTAAATTAATAAGAATTATTATATCTTGTACATTAATATTATTATCTTCATTTAAATCTGCATTTAAATTTGATGTATTATTTAAAATGAGATTAACTAATTGCACAACATCTAAAACATTAATTGATGAATCTTCATTTACATCTCCATAAATTACTGGATTATCAACTACAGTTAGCATTATTGGGTAAGATTGGTTATAGTTAATATAACCACTTTGGTTAGATATAATATTTAAATTTAGATTGATATTAGATTCAGATAAATCTGAACTAAATAATATATTAAAGGGTTCTTCAATATTAATTCCTACTTCACCTGATGCAATATCTCCTATAAAAATATTTTCGTTTAATATTTCAATATTATCATCTGTTTCTAATAATAGAGAAACATTAACTGCATCTCCCCAATCAGAATTATTATAAAGAATAACAGATAGTTGTACTTGTTCTCCTGGGTTAATTTCACCATCATTATCATTGATAATAAATATATCTTCTCCAGAATATTCAAGTTTAGGGAAAAGTGGAGTTATAATTGCTGATAAAGCATCTACTTTACCTTTTCCAAGCTTACCTTGGAGATAAGTTTCAGTATTAACATCATATATAATAGGATTAGCTGTTTCCAATACCATCGTTTGAATCATTTCATTATCCCAATCCATATTATAAGATTTAACTAACCCAAAAACACTTGCTGCAATAGGTGCTGCCATTGATGAACCATCCCAACTTTGATAATTATTATTACCAGTACAGCTTCTAATATTTTCTCCCGGAGATGCTAAATCTACAGTTGAGCCATATGTTGCCCAATGATTCCAGGAATTATTTGTTCCTAATGGGCATACTGATACTACATTATCATAACCAGATGGATAGTGTGACGAGTTAGATTCTCCAGAATTACTATTCCAATCACCACCATTACCACCTGCACAAACAATTATTGAGTTGTATTGATTGAAACATGTATTTATTACACTTTGTTCATATTGGCTATAACCTAATCCACCCCAACTGTTGTTTATAATTGTAAATCCTTTAGAAAAGAATCCGGCCTTAGATGCGTATAAAATACCGTCAAATCCATCAGTTATATATATATCATTTGGTTGATTTTCTGTTGAAACTTTTACTGACATAATGCTACAATTAAAAGCAGTTGATGAAATTCCAGTAGAATTATTAGTAGAAGCAGCAAGTAATCCAGCTACATGAGTTCCATGGGACCAACCACCAGAATTCGGAGGGTTTGGATCATTATCATCAAGTCCATTTATTCCAGATGGATCCCAACCTATTAAATCATCTATGTATGTACTTGAATTATTATCCCAGTCATCATCATCTATTCCATTTAAATCTCCTGGATCTAAATACCAATTATTTCCTGAGCCCTCTATTGTTCTTCCATCGCCATCAGCATCTTCTCCTAAATTTTGCCATAAATTATTTCTTAAATCTGGATGGTTCCAATTAACTCCTAAATCTACTGATGCTAAAATAACATCTCTATTACCTGGAGTTAAACCATTATCTATCCATAAATCCCATACTAGATTAGATTGAATATCAGGTAAAAACCATTGACTATTATAATATTGATCATTAGGAGTAAATAGCGGTTTTCTATAAAATTCATATTCAACTGAATGAATAAAATCTATTGATTCTAATGTCTGTTTTATTTTTTCGATGATTTTAATATTTTTTTCGTTGATAGTAATTCTATATATTCTATTTAAATAAATATCATTATCAAAATCATCTTCAGTAGCTCCATTTAACCACGGTTCAATATTTAATATATTATATTTATTAATTATATTATTTAATAATTCATTGTTGGTTATATTTTTTTTGTCAATTATTTTTAATGGATCTATATTTTTTTTAAGACAAAATAATAATTTATTATCCCAAACATTACTTGAGAAAATGAGATTTATAATAATTAATAAGTAAATATATTTTGTGATATATTTCATTTAATTTTGAAGAATTAAATTAATTAATAAAATGATATCGCTTACATTTACTGTATTATCCGAATTTATATCTGCTGAAAAATTATAATTTGAACTTAAAACTAGGTTAACCGTTAAGACTACATCAGATATATTAATAGTACTATCATCATTTAAATCGCCTAATAACATATTATTAAGATTGATTAATTCTACAGGTAATGATATAGGTTCACTACCATTTGAATTGATATTTAAATATGCGCTATAAATTTCTTCGGTAAGCTGGTTGTTTTCAAGTACTAAATTAACTGATTCTGATGATCCTTGAATTATTTCTCCAGATATTGAATAATTACCAATATTATTTATCCCAATCCAGGATGGAGCTTTTGAAATTATTGTAGATAAATTATTTTGTACATATTGAGAATTGAATGACATCATTAGACTTGAATTTCCTAATGAATTTTGGATACCAATTGTTGCAGAACTTGAATTCCCAACCATTGAGCTATAATTAAATTTAATTTTACCATTAGGAAATAGAACTATTTGAAAATTATAAATGCTATCATTAAAATATGTTGGCCAATGAGCAACATCATTAAACCAAACAACTAACCTATCATCATTTGCATGGTAGTAAACTTCTCCAAAACAAGAATTACATGCATCATTTATTGGATTTAAGTCATCCCAAAATCCAAAAATTGCTGATCTAGGTGCTTGGGTTGATGGAATAGTTGTATTATCCCAACTATTATTATCACTTTCAAAACCTATCCATCCATTTGGATTTATGAAGCATTGATTGTAAGAATTATCGTAAAAAGGAAAGTCAAATGGAATATCAACTAGCTCACCGGCATCATCATTAGTAGGGAAATTATATAATGTTCCAATATTTGAAATATCTATCCAATCATAATTTTCAGAAAATTCATTATTTGAATCAGTCCAATAATTTTCAGAAAAATCGGGTCCTCCTAAAGGATTCTGGAACTGATTAACATTAATTGAATATGTTAATAAAGATTCTAATTCACCAATATTTGTTAAACTAAATGATGAAGAGTTTGATTCACCATTTGATATTTCATATAATAAATCAATATCACTATAACTTAATAGAGGTTCTGGTAAATCTATTGCATCAATACCATCGATAAAATTTAATCCTAAGTTATTAGGATCTAAGTATTCACTAAGTCCTAGATTCCAAGATACTGAGGTTTTGCCGTAAGTATCATATCCAAAATTAGTACATGAAGCTACTCCTCCATATAGTTGACCTATGATTCTGTGTGTTTGACCATCAAATAATGGTGATCCTGATGAACCTGGTTCTGTTGTACCATCATCCCAACTATCAACATCCCAATAATTTCCGCTATTAGAGGCATTATCATAGTCAAATGAAATTTTCTTTATATCACCTGATGGATGATGAATACCTACTGGAATTGAAGGTGTATTGCCTGAAACATCCCAGCCTGCAAAATGTACATTATAATTTTCTGGTGGAGATTCATTTAATAATAATAGTGCAACATCAGAAGATGAACTATTAGCAAGTAAGCTTGAACCAGATAGAGTCATATTTGTTGGTCCGTTTTGGTTTGCGCACGATGGGCTTTCATAATTAAACATGAAAATCCATGAATTATTTCCACCTAAGCAATGGTTAGCTGTTAAGAAATATGGAGTTAAATCTTGAGAAGCATTATTTACTAGAGAACCAGTACAAATTCTTGAACCTCCTGATGTTAAAATCATTGCAACTGATCTGATTTCATCTTGCCATTCTAATGCTTCTGAACATGCTACATTATTATTACAGCTTCCAGAATCGCCATATCCTCTTGATTCATTGAAAAAAATATTTTTATAATCATGAGATATTGTTTCAATACTAATTTCACCTCTAAAATTAGAATTAAAGGGCTCATTGTATTCAAAAATAATTTCATCACCGACTACAGGTGCAGTTGAAAAACCACCATGTGGTTTATGATTTAAACTTGTAAAAGCTCCTAAAACCATATCTTGGTTTGCTGAATAAACAAAAAATTCTGCTCCTTCAGGTAAATTAAACTTATCATAAATCACATTTAGAGAAAAAGCACCTGGAGATTTGACTTTCAAAGTCCATAAAAGAGAGCCATCTTCAAGGGTAATCCATTCTCCTGAATTATTCATGTTAAAATTTACAGAGATTGGATTTGCAAATCTGTATGGCTTTCTAATATCAGATCTATTATTTATTTCATCTTCTTCAATTAATGTATCAATATTAAACGGAGCTAATTCTTCTGATATTATATTTATACTTTCATTTAGAGAAAAACTTTTAGGCGAAGAATCAATTGAAACCTGTGTTAACCCTATAGAAGAAAGCAAAATTACTTTTAAAAATATTTTTAATAACATTATTTTGATAAAATCCCTTTAAAATTTTCTCAAATTATAGCTTATTTGCAAACAATTAAAATAATTAATAATTACAAAATGTAACATTAATATAAATAAACTATGCTTTGTATATTAAGTATGTAATAATTAAATAGAAACTTTATTAATTATAAATTGTAAAAAACATTAATGAATTACAAAATATATATACTTACTTTATTTCTATTATCAAATCTTTTTCCAAACAATAATTTAAGATTTTCAGCTAATTTTTTAGAAAATATTATTGAGAATGATATTGAAAAAAGAATTTTTAAAGATAACGTTATAATCAATAATAAGTCAATGGTTTTGTATACATCAAAAGCAATATATGAACCAAATCTTCAAAAAGTTACATTAATTGGCGATGTTAAGATGATTGATAAAAGTGATTCACTATTTTGTGATAAGCTAATTTTATTTGATAGAGATTATAAGAATTTTGAATCAATTGGTAATGTAAATTTTTATAAAGGAGAACAAATTATTAATTGTAATCAATTAATGTATGAAGAATTATCTGAAAATAATGATATTAAAATAGAATTATTTGGTTCAGCTGAAATAATTGATTTAACAAATAAAGTTCAAGGAGATACATTAATTATTAATTATCAAGATTCATTAATAAATGATATTAAAATTATTTCAAATGCAAAATTTTTTAATTATGCAAAAGCTAAGTTTAATCAAAATAGCAAGTATCAAGATATTGAAGATAGGATGTCTAGTAAAAAAATGTTTTTAGATTTTGAAAATGGTGAAGTAGAAAAAATCAAATTACTTAATATGGCTTCTACAAATTTTAATATTATTGAAGATAGTTTAGTAACAGGCGTGAATGATTCATCAGGTGATTCAATTTTGATTGAAATAAATAATAAAAGAATCAAAAGAATGAAAATGTTTGGTGGAGTTGAAGGAAAATTCAAACCTGAATCCAATAATTCAAGAGTTGACTCAACCGTTACATATAAAGCTAATTATATAGATTATCAATTAGATAATGAAGTTAGTTATTTGTATGATAATTCACTTGTATTTTATGATAATAATGAATTAAAAGCAGGTGAAATATTTATTGATTGGAATAAAAATATGCTTGAAGCTCGTAAAAAAGACTCAGTATATCCATCAATAAATGGATTTGGAGAAAGCCCAATTTTTGGCGAAAAAATGGAGTTTGATTTAATTAGTAAAAAAGGAAAAATTATTAAGGGCGAAACAAATTTTAATCAAAGTTTTTATAATGGTGAAACTTTAACAAAAGATCAAAATGAATTATTTTATATAAATAATAGCATATTTACCACTTGCGAATTGGATCACCCACATTATTATTTTCATAGTAAACAAATGAAAATGATTCCAAATGATAGAATAATAGCTAAGCCAATGACCCTATACATCAGAGATCTACCAATATTTTATTTGCCTTTCTCTGTATTTCCTAATAAAAATGGCAGCAGAATAAGTGGATGGATTATGCCCACCTTTGGTCACAGGTCATCATCAGGAACTTATTTGGATAATTTAGGTTATTATTATGTTATCAATGATTATTCAGACTATACATTTCTATTTGATATTCAGGATAAAAAAGGTATAATTGCAAATCATGANTANAGATATAAAATAAGATCAGGAGAATCATGGTATAATTATATTNTAGAGGGNTATATGAAATATGAAACAAAAAACTATNTANCTGATAATGANAGTGATATTTCAAATATTTTTTCAAATNATTCTCAAAAAATTAAAAATATAACATTTTATCATAAGCAGTCTTTTGATCCTACTCAAAATATTATAATAAATTATAAATANAAATCTTCAATAGATCCAACTGAGATAAATTTAAATTCTAGATTAGATCAAAATAAACTATCTTCTCTATCTTACCAAAAGAGATGGGAAAAAAACTCTTTATCAATTGGCTTTGAAGAATATGAAGATTTATATATTGCTCCTCCAAATCAGCTCGAACAAGTTAATTCATATAAATGGTTAACAGGACCTAGAATATCATTTTCATTACCACAAAGGAAATTACTTGGCAATGGTGATAAGTGGTTTAATGATATTTACTTATCATATAATTTATCATATGACCATGGAAAAGAAACATTTGTTAAAAATTCATGTATTGATAATGATTTAGATGGAAATTGTGATACTGAAACTGATGATGAGCTTACAAACAATGAAATTATTTGGTCAGATAATGATGAAATTGATATAGTTAAGGGTGGGGCAAAAAATATAGTACAATTATCAATGAATTCAAATATTAATTGGCTTTCTATAACACCAAGGCTTTCAATAACCGAAGATTGGCTATGGCAATCAAGAGATTATATGCAAGTAAATACAAATGATATTTATAGTTATGATTATGAAAATATATCTGANTTTAATAGAAGGTTAACTTGGAATGCNTCAGTNAATTTGAACACGAAGATTTANGGTATTTTACCANTAAATATTGGGAATTTAATTTCCTTAAGGCATAAAATNAGTCCTCAAATAATTTTTAATTATACACCTAATTTAAAAAATACATATAGTAATCAATTCCAAGAATTTGAAGAAGATGGGAATATTGTTACTAAAGATATATTGGGAGGAACTTATGCAAATAATTTAAATGAAGAAAGTCAAAAANTTAGATTTTCATTATCCAATGCTTTTCAAATAAAAACAAAAAACGGTGNTGGATTAATCAGTAAAAGAGATTTCTTAAGTATCGATATGACAACAGATTACGATAATAGTAGAGAAAATAAATTCTCATTAATTGATTCAAGATGGAGTTTTAAAAAAGAAAATGGAGGTGAATTATTTTTCATTCATATGCAACATAATATTTATGATGAAATTTTTGATAATGAAGGTTCATTAACCTATATGAATCTTNTATCAAAAGGAAAAGNACCTAAATTAGAATATTTGAAAGCTCAAATGTCTACTCGGTTNACATTGAGAGGTGCTNCNGAAGATTTATATGAAGATGTATCATTAATNTCAGAGACAAGAGATACAACAAATTATAATTCTATTTTATACATGGATCAATTTAAACCNAAAATAAATNATAATGANGTATGGCGTTCTGATATAAATCTATCGATTCAAGGTGAATTTGATATAGAAGATAAAAAATGGGATTTTAATTATTTTAATTTAGATTCATATAATACTATTCACTTAACAAAAAATTGGCTTTTCACATATATTGCAGGAGTAAATTTAATTGATATGAAAATTAACTCTCAAAGTCTTAAATTTTATAGAGAATTACATTGTTGGGAATTTATGTTTACGTGGTGGCCGAACGGATTTAGTAAAGGTTTTCAATTAAGTATAAATGTTAAGCACCCTGATTTGCAAGATGTAAAAGTTCGTTCTTCATCTTCNAATAGGCAGTTTAATATTAATTAGTAATTTTATGAATTTAATAGATAAAATAAATGATAGAACAATTATTTTTCCATTGGATAGCTCTAGTAAGTCAGATGCTGTCCAAGTTTTATTAAATCAGTTATTAAATCAAAATATATTAACAGGGACTTCTAAGCTCTTTTCATTCATTAATAATCATGAAAAAATTATGAACCCTGCTATAGGTAGAGGTATCGCTTTTCATTATTCAAGTTCTGTTGAGGTAAAAGATTTAACAGCTATACTTGGAGTATCAGTTGAAGGCATAGACTATGAATCTCCAGATCAACAAAAAGTACATTTCATTTTATTAATATTAGATACAGTTGATAATCCATTATTACATAGAAAATTAATTAGTAGGTTCCAAAAATTTATTAATTCAGTAAATATTAAAACTAAAATATTAGAGTGTAAAACAAGTACAGATATATTTAATTTAATTAATGATTGGGAGAATATTTATTTATCAAAGGAAAGTATATAATTATGTCAGATTTGATTAAAAATATCAAAGGTACTCAGGATATATTATATGAGGAAAATGATACATGGCAATATCTTGAAAATTTTATTCATCATTATCTTAAAAAGTATGGTTATTCACAAATTAGAACTCCAATATTTGAGAGTACATATTTATTTTCTAGGTCTATTGGTTCACAAACTGATATAGTTTCAAAGGAAATGTATAGTTGGATAGATCAAGGTGGTAATCATCTAACATTAAAACCAGAATCTACAGCATCTGTCGTAAGATCTTTTATACAGCATAAGTTAGGAAAAAAAAATCCAATTAATAAATTATATTATATAGATACACTTTTTAGAAGAGAGAGACCTCAAAAAGGCAGATTTAGACAATTTAACCAATTTGGTGTTGAGGCACTAGGATCTAAATACCCTGAGCAAGATGTAGAAGTTATAGCTTTGGCTTATAATTTTTATAAATCATTAAATATTGATAATCTCAATCTAAAAATTAATAGTATAGGCTCCCCTGAGGTTAGATTAAAATATAAGGATGTATTAACTAAATATTTATTACAATATAAAAATAAATTAAGTCAAATAAGTCAAGTAAGATTAGAAAAAAATCCCTTAAGAATATTAGATACAAAAGTTGATTTTGAAATTGAAATTATAAAAAATGCACCACATATTCTTGATTATCTTAACAAAGAAGATAAAAATCATTTTTCAGATGTATTAAGTCATTTAGATTCATTATCTATTAATTATACTGTTGATTATAAATTAGTTAGAGGTCTTGATTATTATTGCCATACAGTATTTGAAATATTAAGTGATAATCTTGGTTCTCAAGATGCATTGTGTGGTGGGGGAAGATATGATTATTTGGTAGAAGAATTAGGAGGAAAAACTACCCCAGCCTTTGGATTTGCAGCTGGTATTGAGCGTCTTATATTGGCACTTAATAAAAAACATCTTCCAATTTCAAAATCATCTGATATTTATATAGTTATAACAGATAAAAAATATTTAGAATATAGTTTAAAAATATCTGAGTCTTTAAGAGCAGAAAATTTAATTGTAGTTAATGATTTACTTAGAAGAAGCTTAAAATCACAAATGAAAGATGCTAATAGATTAAATGTATCANATACAATCATTATCGGTGATGAAGAAGTAGAAAATAAACAAGTTGTAATTAAGGATATGAAAAGTGGAAATCAAGATTATATTAAATTTGATAGAATTAAATCTTATTTTANAAATAAATAATAACTTCAAATTGTAGTTTTTAATTTTAATTCGCTATATCGTCATTTCTAAAAAATAATCAAAATTTATTGCTGTAAAAATAGATTTAGAAAAAAATTATATACAAACTTTTGATAGAAAATAAATTATAAATATTAAGATAGGAGAATAAATTGAAATTTATATCATGGAATGTTAATGGCATTAGAGCTGTTATAAAGAAAGGCTTTTACGATTTTATGAATGAATATAAACCTGATATTATTTGTATTCAAGAAACAAAAGCACATAAGGAACAAGTTGAATTAAGCCTTCCAAATTATCCTTACCAATTTTGGAATTCAGCTGTCAAAAAAGGATATTCAAGTACTGCTATTTTTTCTAAAATTGAACCATTAAACGTTAAATATGACATTGGTATTGAAGAACATGATCAGGAAGGTAGAGTTATTACATTAGAATTTGATAATTATTATTTAGTTACTGTTTATACACCTAATTCAAAACGTGAATTGTTACGTTTAGAATATAGACAAGTTTGGGATAAAGAATTTTTAAAATTTATAAAAAATTTAGAGCAGCAAAAGCCAGTAATATTTTGTGGAGATTTAAATGTAGCTCATAAAGAAATTGATTTAAAAAATCCTAAAACAAATCGTTTTAATCCTGGTTTTACAGATGAGGAGAGAAGCGGTTTTTCCAACATAGTTAATAGTGATTTTATAGATACATTCAGAGAGTTTAATAAAGATGGAGGACATTATACATGGTGGAGCTATATGTTCCAAGCAAGAGCTAAGGATATTGGATGGAGAATTGATTACTTTTGTATATCCAAGGTGTTAAAAGAAAATTTAAAAGATTCATATATACTTAAAGATGTATTAGGATCGGATCACGCTCCAATTGTTATGGAATTTAAATGATAGGTTTAAATACAATTAAGTTTATTAACTCTTTAAAAATTAAGAAAAATAGAGAATTGAATCAAAAAGCAATTCTTGAAGGTTATCGTTTAATCTATGAATCAATTAATGCTGGAATTAAATTAGATTATTTGGTTGTAAATGAAAATTTTCAGGAAAGTTTATTAAATGAAAATAGTTTTAAAAATCTAACTATTAAATATTGTAGCAANAATAATTTTAATAAAATTTCTGATACAAAAAATTCTCAAGGAATCATTGCNATAGTAGATATTAAAAAATATCTNNATCAATCATTGGAAAAATTAGATAATAATAATTTAGTTGTTTTAGATGGAATCCAAGATCCTGGAAATTTAGGAACAATTATAAGGACATGTGCTTGGTTTGGAATTAATTCAATTGTTTTAACATCTGGTACAGTTGATCCATTTAATTTAAAATGTATTCGTTCAGCAATGGGAGCACATTTTAATTTAGATAATATTATTCAAGATAGTCGTTTGAATATAATTAATCATTTGAAAAGTAATTATAAAAATATATTTACAGCTGATATGGAAGGTGAAAATTTAAATAAAATTAAATTAGTAGGTAATTGGGCTCTAATATTAGGTTCTGAGGCTCATGGAATTAGCAGTGAATTTAAGCAATTTAAAAAAATTACAATTAAAAAACTTGGTCAGATAGAAAGTTTAAATGTATCAGTTGCTAATGGTATCTTAATTAATCATTTAACAAGTAAATTAAAAAGGATATAATCTGAATTTTATAAATATACCTGATTCGGATGATTTACTCTTATCTGAATGTAGAATAGAAACTTTTAGATCAAGTGGTAAAGGTGGACAGCATGCCAACAAAACAGAATCGGCAGTAAGATTAACACATATTAAATCTGGTATACAAGTCATGTGCCAGGATGAGAGAAGTCAATATTTAAATAAAATTAAATGCATAAAAGAGCTTCGGCGTAGAGTAAGAAAAAATAATTTTAGACCTCCCAAAAGAATAAAAACTAAACCAACTAAATCATCTATCGAAAAGCGTCTATCAGAAAAAAAATATCATTCTGAAAAAAAGAAAAATAGAAAAAATCCTGANATTAATANTTATTAAATCAATCAATTATACTATATCCACCTCTTCTTTCATCAGNAACAGATGATTNTGGACTCACTGCATTTACTCCTCCAAAAAANAAACTCTTTTTCTTAAANGGTTTAAGTTTAATANTANTTTTATTTATATTGAATTCAGTATTTGATTCATAAAATAATGTATCGCCTTCAAGGTGTAATCTAGATTTAGATATTGAATCTTTGAGACTCATTTTGTGAATTAGTAAATTTAAAATTACTTGAATATTTGCTGATCGTATTCTATTACTCCCTCCACTTCCAAAAATAAATTTTAGCTTATTATTTTTTGTTATAATTATAGGAGATATCATAGTTGGGAGTCTTCTCTTTTTATTCCAATTATGAAATCCAAAAGGATTTAAATCTTCCTCACCAAGCATATTATTCATCATTATGCCATATTCTGGGATGGTGTATCCACAACCTTCGCCATTGGTAGTTGTTATACTAGCAGCATTATTTTCTTTATCTATAATACTCACATGAGTTGTTGATCCAAATCCATCAATTGGTTTAGAAAAATCTAGGCTATTATTTTTAAAATGATTTAAAAATTTCTTAAAATTTTTATGATCAAATATTTTATTTATTTCATTTTCTAAATTTGGATTGACGCAAGTTTTTTCTCTTGCTTTTGATGTAATATCCATAGCGCTTATTAAGGAATTATTATCAATTTTTACTCCTGATTCTCTTAAAATTTTTAATAAAAAAATAATAAGAGGGCCTCCATGTGATGGAGAAGAATTAGTATAAATTGTATGATTATTAAAATTAATTGATTCTGCTTTTCTTTCAAATGTTTGATAATCTGAAAAATCATTTTTACTAAGGTTACTTTTATTATCTAAAAATTTTAGAATTATATTTAAGCCATCTCCTTTATAAAAATAATTATAACCTTCTTTAATTAACATTGAAAGAAAGTTCCCAAATTGAATATTTTTAAATGTATCACCTTCTTTTAAGAGTTTACTATTTTTAAAAAATAAATTATTGGTAGAGTTATCATATTCAAGAATTGGTTTGATAAGACTCATAATATATCCTTGATAACTTGTGATTGTAACACCATTATTTGCTATATAGATAGCATTTTGAAGTACATCTTTTATATGAAGTTTTCCATATTTCTTTTGTATTTCAATTAGGCCCATTAGATTTCCTGGTGTTGCGATTGAACCTAAACCAATATTAAATTTTTGTGAAGTTTCACCAAAATCGACATTTATGTTAAAAAATTCACAATTTTTATTGTTTTTAATAGGTGAATTAACAAAAAAATCATAAATGAAAGGTGTAGAATTTTGCTTAACTCCTAACATGGTTCCTCCACCAAAGGCTCCAGTAAGAGCAAATTCAGAAGTCATTGATACAAAAATAGCGCTTACTGCAGCATCAAATGCATTACCTCCAAATCTTAATATTTCCTTTGCAGCAAGACTTGCTTCCTCGGAACCTGTTGATATATTCCCATATTTCATTAAATTATTTTTTTTAATAATATTATCATATATTGTAAGTATTTAAATTTAAGGTAATATTTTTTTAATATATATAATATAATGGAATTACCAAAATCATATAAGCCATCTGAGGTGGAATTAAAATGGTATCAAAATTGGGAAAAAAATAATGTTTTTTCGCAAGATGAATCTAAAAATACTTTTACAATAATGATTCCGCCACCTAATGTTACAGGAATTTTACACCTAGGACATGTCCTTAATAATACTATTCAGGATATACTAATAAGAAAAGAGAGCATGATGGGGAAAAATACATTGTGGTTACCTGGTACTGATCATGCTTCAATAGCTACTGAAACAAAAGTTACTGAAAAACTATCATCTGAAAATATTAATAAAAAAGAAATTGGAAGAGAAAAATTTCTTGAGCACTCGTGGGATTGGACAGAAAAATATGGTGGAATAATTATTGAACAATTAAAAAGATTGGGCTGCTCTTGTGATTGGGAAAGATTAAACTTTACAATGAATAAGGAATACTATGATGCTGTAATTCACGCTTTTGTAAAACTTTATAATGACGGTTTAATATATCGCGGTGAAAGAATGATAAATTGGGACCCAGTAGGGTTAACCGCATTATCAGATGAGGAGGTATTTTATAAAGAAAAAAATGGCAAATTATGGTACATAAAATATCCAATTAAAAATTCAAATAAATATCTAACTGTTGCAACAACTAGACCTGAAACTATGTTAGGCGATACTGGCGTTGCAGTAAATCCTGAAGATAAAAGATATATTGCTCTTATAGGAAAGAAAATTATTTTACCAATAGTTGGTAAAGAGATTCCAATTTTCTCTGATCAATATGTAGATAAAGAATTTGGAACAGGTTGTGTTAAAATAACACCAGCTCATGATCCAAATGATTTAGAAATGGCTCAAAGACATAACCTGGAAATTATAAATATTATGAATGATGATGCGACATTAAATAATAATGTTCCAAATGAGTATGAAGGATTAGATAGATTTGAAGCAAGAAAAAAAGTTGTTCAAAAACTTACGCAATTAGGATTAATTGAAAAAATTGAAGATTATAAAAATAAGGTTGGATTTTCTGAAAGAACAAATGTTGTTATTGAGCCTCGAATTTCAAAACAATGGTTTATGAAAATGGAAAAATTAGTTGATCCCGCTTTAAAAGTTGTAAAAGATAAAAAAATAAAATTTCATCCAGCTAGGTGGGAAAAAATTTATAATCATTGGTTAAAAAACATTAATGATTGGTGTATTTCAAGACAATTATGGTGGGGACATCAAATTCCTGTTTGGTATAAAGATGAAGAAATTTATTGCGGAATTAATGCTCCAAAAGAAGATGGTTGGGTCCAAGATGAAGATGTTTTAGATACATGGTTTAGTTCATGGATATGGCCTCTTGCAACACTAGGGTGGCCTAATAAAACAAAAGATTTAGATAAATTTTATCCAACACAAGATTTAGTAACTGGACCTGATATTATATTTTTCTGGGTAGCTAGAATGATTATGGCGGGACTTTACTTCAAAAATGAAATTCCATTTTCTAATGTATATTTTACAAGTATTATTAGGGATGAAAATGGAAAAAAAATGAGTAAATCTCTTGGTAATTCTCCTGACCCAATAGAATTATTTGATAAGTATGGTGTAGATGCTGTAAGAGTAAGCATATTGATGATTGCTCCTCAAGGAACGGATGTTTTATTTTCAATTGATAGATTAGAACAAGGTAGAAATTTCATGAACAAACTTTGGAACTCATCAAGATTTTTAATGATGAATATTGATGATATATCTTCCATAAAAAATATTAATAAAATTAATTTTCAAGAATTAGAAGCTATTGATTTTTGGATATTATCGAAACTAAATAAGACAATTAATTTGGTTGATAATCAATTATCAAATTATAAATTAAATGAAGCAATTAAAACTATATATAACTTTGTTTGGAGAGATTATTGTGATTGGTATATTGAATTTTCTAAAAATAGAATGTATGGAAATAATTTCAAAGAAAAAGAATTGAACATATCAGTTGCAGTTCATGTATTAAAAACGATTTTAAAATTGCTACATCCCTATGCTCCTTTTATTACTGAAGAAATTTGGTCGTTTTTTAAGCAAAGCAATGAAAACATCCTAGTTAAAACGCAGTGGCCAGCTGTAGATACAAAATTGATAAATTCTAATATTGAAGAAGAATTAAACTTTATAATGAATGTTATCTCTACAATTAGAAATATTAGAGCTGAATTAAATGTATCTCCTAAAAAAGAAGCAGAATTAATATGTCGTGGTTCAGAAAATAAAATTGATATAATTGTTAGAAATAAAAAATATTTCGAATCATTAACAAAAATAAAATCTATATCATATGGAGATAATATATCTAAACCTGATTTGTGCTCAACTGCAGTTATAAATGATATTGAATTGTTTTTACCATTAGCTGGTTTAATAGATATAGAAAAAGAAATTAATCGTTTAAAATCAAATATTAAAGATATTGAGGCTAGGATGAATTCTGTTAAGAAAAAATTAGATAATGAAAACTTTGCTAAAAGAGCTCCTGAAAATATTGTTAAGCACGAACAGAAAAAATATATTAATTATAAAAATAATTATGATAAGCTAGTTAAAAATTTGAACAGTTTAATGTCTTAAAGTAATAATATTGAATAATTCTAATTATATATTTGACAAAAATACAGATATTAAATTTTTAAAAAGTGTTGGTCCAAAACGTGCTCAAGCATTGTATCAAAATGATATTCATACAGTTTCTGATATTTTAAAACATTACCCTAGAAAATATTTAGACAGAACAAATATTAAAAAAATATCTGATTTAATAGTTAACGAAAAAGCAGTTGTGGTTGCAAAAGTTGTTTCAATGAGTATTAAGAGAACTAAAAAATCTAGTTATTTTCAATTAACACTAACAGACTCTAATCATACTATACAAGGATTATGGTTTCATGGAGTTTCTTGGATAATGGAAAAATTTAAAGAGGGCGATATAGTAGCATTATTTGGTAAGATTGAGTTTTATCAAGGATTTAGAATTATTCATCCTGAATTTGATATTTTAGATGAAAAAGATGACCCTATCAATACGTCGCGTATTGTTCCTTTATATTCTTCGAATAATATCTTAAAAAAAGCTGGTTTTGATACTAGAGGTTTAAGGAGATTACTGTTACAAATTTTTGATAAAAATAAAAATATTTTTACTGAATTTTTCAATTCATCAATTTTAAAAAAAGAAGGACTTATTGAATTAAATAAATCTGTATATATGGTTCATAATCCAATTGATCAATTTTCAATTGATACTGCATTATATAGATTAAAATTTAACGAGCATTTTTTTCTTCAATTATTAAAAGCCTTAAATAAAAAGAAAATTGAGTCTTATCAAGGCAAAGCGTATAAAGAATTAGGTAAATATGCTATTGAAATTTATAAGTCTCTAAATTTCACTTTAACAAATTCTCAGATTAAATCCTTAAGAGATATTAGATCTGATTTGAAATTAAAAAAACCAATGAATAGACTAATTCAAGGAGATGTAGGGTGTGGTAAAACAATTGTGGCTGTTATTACAGCAGCTATTATCGTAGGTCATAATTCTCAGGTTGCAATCATGGCACCAACAGAAATACTTGCAGAACAACATTACATTAGTTTTGAAAAGCATTTTAAAAATTATGATATTAATTGTGAACTATTAATAAGTAATGTAAATCAAAAAGATAAAAATAAAATTTATGAAAATCTACAAAACGGAAGAATTGATATTATCGTTGGAACTCATGCACTTATTCAAGAAAAAGTTAATTTTAAAGATTTAGGACTTGTTATTATTGATGAACAACACAGGTTTGGTGTAGATCAGAGAAAGGGTTTATTGGACAAAGGAGAAAACCCCAATGTTTTATCTATGACTGCTACACCTATACCAAGAACTTTAGCATTTACAATTCATGGAGATATGGATATTTCATGGATAGATGAAATGCCTTCAAATAGAAAAATAATTCAAACAAAATTAATTGATGATAAAAATATCGATTTAGTTTATAAACATATGAAAAAAGAAATGGATAGCGGTCATTATTGTTATGTAGTCTATCCATTAATTGAAGAATCAGATAAAATGGACTTAAAAGATGCAAAGTCTGGTTTTAAATCGCTACAAAAAGTTTTTAAAAATTATAAATTAGGTTTTATGCATGGTAAATTAGATAAAGATGAAAAAAATAGTTTAATGAAAAAGTTTACTTCAGGCGAAATTCAATGTTTAATTTCTACAACAGTAATTGAAGTGGGAATTGATCATAAGAAAGCTACTATTATGGTTATAGAAAATGCGGAGAGATTTGGATTAACTCAGCTTCACCAGTTGAGGGGGAGAGTTGGTAGAAGTTCTTTACAATCATTTTGCTATTTGATTCAGAGAAAAGAAACTTTTAATTCTAATCAAAGATTAAAAATTATGGAAAATACATCAGATGGCTTTTTAATTTCAGATGAAGATTTAAAATTAAGAGGACCTGGTGATTTTTTTGGTACAAAGCAACATGGATATTTAAATTCAGGATTAATAAATTTTAATAGCGATAGAGAAATTATAAGTAGAGCACGCGATTTAGCATTTCAAATAATTTCTGAAGATCCAAAATTAGAGTTAGAAAAAAATAAATTAATTAAAACAGAATTCATGATAAATTATAAGGATATGTTAGAGTTCATAAATATTGGCTAAATGTATAAAAATATAAATAAAATATTATTAGGGCTTTCATTTTTTGTTTCACTTATTGTTTACATTCTTACAATGGCTCCAACCGTTTCTTTTTGGGATTGCGGAGAATTTATTGCTACTTCTTATATTCTTGGAATACCACATCCTCCTGGGGCACCATTTTATTTATTATTAGGAAATATTTTTAGTTCTTTCCCAATTTTTAATGATATTGGAGCAAAAGTTAATTTTATATCTCCAATTGCGAGCGCTTTATCTGTAATGTTTTTATATTTAATTATTGTGTATTTAATTGAGGAATATAGAGGTAAAACAAAAAATAATACTGATTCAATTATTAACTATGGTAGTGCTTTTATTGCTTCTTTAACTTTTGCATTTACCGATTCTCATTGGTTTAATGCTGTTGAAGCAGAAGTATATTCATTATCAACATTTTTTACATCTATAGTCGTTTGGATGATTCTTAAATGGTCAAGAAATCATAACGATAATTGGAATTTACGATACTTATTAATTATCGTTTATATGTTAGGTCTTGCAATTGGTGTACATTTGTTAAATTTATTAACACTCCCATTTATTTTGTTGATTATATATTTTAAAAAATTTGATTTTAATATTAAATCATTTTTAATACCTATCTTACTTTCTTTGATAATTTTTATAACAATTTATATTGGTATAATAAAAGGTATCCCAGATCTAATGAATAAATTAAATGGGAATTTATTTTTTATTATTTTATTACCATTAATAATTGTCTCTTCCATTCTGCTCTTTATTTTAAAAATTAAAAAACCCATATTGAAAATTTATGCATACTGTATTTCATCAATAGCATTTTTTTTAGTTTCTTTTTTAATTGCAAATTCATTATTAATTAAAAGTTCTTCAGAATTATCAGATAGTATTCATGTAAAATTAATTGATATCCAAAATAAAATTGACTTTTATGATAAAGAGATTTATAAATTAACAAACCAAATAGATAACAATCTTGGATCTATTAATCAACAGGGATTAAAGGATAGAGTAAATTCAATTATTGTCACAAGAAATAATCAAGTTGATGAATTTAAAAATTTATATGATGATTATGTTAAATTTGAAAAAACAAAAAACAATTTATCATTTTTTGAACTTTTACAGTGGCAGTCAAATTTAAGTATCTTATTAATAATATTAATACTAATTTCAATTTCATATATTTTCTATAGATTTTATAATAAATCTAGTTATCAGTTTGAATTTATAAATAAATTTATTTTTTCTAGTATACTTTTGATACTAATTGGTTATTCAACTTATATATTAATTTTTATTAGAGCCGAACAATATCCCCGTATAAATGAAAACAATCCCAATACTGTTGACAGGGCATTATCATATATGAATAGAGATCAATATGGTGATTGGGAAATTTTAAATTGGAAGTCTACAATATCTCGACCTGAAAATTCAAATTGGAAGAGATATACTATGGATAAAAATAATCCTTCTTTTAAAGAGCAGATGAGTTTCTTCTTTAATTATCAAATTAATGAAATGTATTTAAGATATTTTGCTTGGCAGTTTATCGGAAGAGGTGATAAAGAAAATTTTCCATGGTATATAAATGATTTAAACGGGAATTTAATTGGTAATGAAAAACTTGATGGAATCAATATTTTTAGATATGGTATACCTCTTGCTTTTTTATTAGGTATTTTTGGTTTAATAATTCATTTTAAAAAAGATCCAAAAAGAGCATTCGCTATATTAAGTTTATTTTTAGCTACAGGTCTTTTAATTATTATTTATTTAAATCAATATGATCCACAGCCAAGAGAAAGGGACTATTCTTTTGTAGGTAGTTTTTTTACTTTTTCAATTTGGATAGGAATTGGATTATCCGTTTTCCTCGACTATATTAAAAAAATTGTAAGAAATCAAAAATATTCTTCTACTATTCTGATATCCATATTAACGATAATATTTATTTTTATGCCCATAAAAATTTTAGCAACTGATTATTTTGAGCATGATAGGAGTAAGAACTATGTAGCCTGGGATTATGGGTACAATTTGCTTAATTCATGTGAACCAAATGGAATCATTTTTACAAACGGTGATAATGACACCTTCCCATTATGGTACCTACAAGAAGTTGAAAATATTCGAACAGATGTTAAAGTTATTAATTTAAGTTTATTAAATACAGCATGGTATATCGAACAACTTATGAAACATGAACCTAAGTTGAATTTTGATTTTAGTAAGGATGTTTTTAGCGATGATATTTACTCTATTGATCCTTGGTATGCTACAGAATCTGCTTTTAATTTGTGTGGTAAAAAATTTAATGAAGAAGAAACATGGAATAAACTTGAATGTGAAATAAACATTAATAATAATCCAATATCATTCATTATAAGACCAACATTAATTGGAAGATTATTAAGGGTACAGGATTACATGATTTTAAAGATAATTAACGATATTAATATTGAAAGACCAATTTATTTTGCAGCTACTGTGGCGCCAAATAATCAAATAGGTTTAAATCAATACTTATCTATGGAAGGTATGACATATAGAGTTATTTTAAATAAAGATAAAAAATTAATTAACCCAATAAATTATAAAAAAATGAAACAAAATTTAACTCAGTCAAATTTGAACAAAATAATAGTAAATGATTTTGATTATAACCAAGTCGTAAATAATCAAGAAGGTATTTATAGATATAGAGGTTTAAATAATAATAAAATATATTTTAATGATAATATACAGCGTTTAGTTCAAAATTATAGAATTGGATTTATTAGACTTGCACAAAATAATATCAAAAATGGTAATTATGAAGAAGCACAAAAATTAGTATTAATGATGGATGAATATTTTCCACAAGATATTTTAAAAATTGAACCAGGGCTTGTTGTTTTAATTAGTGATTCAATTTATGGTGCATCTAATAATAGTATCAAACAAATTGAAATATTAAAACGTCTTTTCAATGAAAAAATTGATATTCAAACTGAGATATATCTTCTACATAAATTAGCAGAACTTAATGATTTAGAATTTGTTAAAAAAAGATCAACATCTTTATTTACAGAAAAGTCTGATTATTTAAATTTTGAATTACAAAAATATATAGGTGATATTTTATCAGATAATTTAGAACCATCAGATTTTATATCTTATAGTAATGACTTATTTAAAAATCACAAACCTATAGGTTTGCTCTACTCTGTAGTTCGAGTATATGATGAAATTGGAGAAACAGAAAAAGCTATTAATTTAATTAAAGATTTTCTTGATGATAATCCGAATAATACTGAACTTATTCAATTGTATGATTATCTAATACAAATAAATTCAATAAAATAATTATGAATAAAGTTTCAATTATTATACCGCATTATAATAATTATTCAATAATTAATCAATGTCTAAAGTCCTTATTAGAAATAAATTATAAAAATATTGAAATAATTATTATTGATAATAACTCAAGCGATGATAGTTTTTTAAAAATTAAAAATAATTACAATAATATTATTTTAAAAAAATCTCATAAAAATTTAGGTTATGCAGGTGGTTGTAATCTTGGAGCAAGTTTTGCTTCTGGAGATTATTTACTTTTTTTAAATAATGATACAGTTCATAGTAAAAATTTTTTAAATCATTTGGTTGCAACTTTAGATAAAGATAAAAATATTGCATCTGTTCAACCCAAAATTAAAAATTTAAATAGAAAAGATTTTTTTGATTATGCTGGAGCTTCTGGTGGTTATATTGATTATTTGGTATTCCCATTTTGTAGAGGTAGAATCTTTGATACCTTAGAAAAAGATACATCACAATATGATGAAAATAGCAATGTTTTTTGGACATCTGGTACTGCTTTTTTAACTCGAAAATCTCTATTTATGAAAATGAATGGATTTGATCAAAAACTTTTTGCTCATATGGAGGAAATAGATTATTGCTGGAAATGTCATCTATCTAATTATGTATGTGTTGTAAATCCAAGTGCAGTAATATATCATGAAGGAGCAAAGACTTTAAGTTATAATTCTCCAATGAAAACATATTTAAATCATCGCAATAGTTTGATTTTGTTATTAACTAACTATCAGTTTTTAACAGTTATAAAAGTATTACCATTAAGAATTATATTAGAAATTATCTCATCTTTTAGAGAACTATTAAATTTTAGATTCTTACATTTTATAGCTCATTATTTATCATTAGCATCTATACTTAATTTTTTTTATTTATTAAAAAGAAGAAGGTATATAAATAATATTAGGGTGGTAGGTGATGAGTATTTATTTAAAAATAATTTAATTTTTTCAAAGAGTATAATCTTTGAGTATTTTCTTAAAAGAAAAATATTTTTTAAAGATTTGTTTGATTAGATAGCGTGCCGAGGAAGAGACTCGAACTCTTACGCTGTTAAGCACTGGTTCCTAAGACCAGCGTGTCTACCAATTCCACCACCCCGGCAATCAAATCAAGGTCCAAATTTATGTAAGTTAATGCATTAAAACATACTTAATAATTAAATCCAAAACTAAAAAAATAATTATTACTTTTAACATTATATATAGGGTCATTTGTACTAGTCCACATAAAGTTTAAAGGCCCTAAAATTGATTTTACCCTCAATCCAAAACCATAGCTATTTAAATTAGTAATACTTTGATTATTATGTTTAAAATCAACATTATTAATATAATTATATAAAATTCTTACAGTTGTACTATTTTTATAATCAATATTAAACTCAATTCCATATGATGTTAGATTAGTTACCATTAGGTTATATTCACTGAAAGATAAAGTTCTATCGTAGGGGAAATAAGTTATACTCTTTTGAAAAAGAGAGTTTTGAAATTTAGATAAATCACTATAAATAGCATCTCCATATAATTTAATTCTTGATTTCGAATTGAAACGAATAAAATGGTCAAATCTAAATGAATTCAAATTATATTTAAAATCCTCAAGACCTTGTTCAGCAGAGATTTCATATAAATAACCTTTTTTAGGATATAATAAATTATCTATTTGATCAATATTAATATTAAGTGAATAAAATTTGATTAATTCATTATCAAATCTATTTTGGTATTTATTTTTTTGTTTATTTATACCTAAGTTAATATTTCCATATTTTTTAAAAGGTGTAATTAAATTAAATGAATAATTTTTATTATATAAATTTTCTGGTACTAAATTATTTTCAGAATTATATATAGAAATCTTTTTTTTTGAATTTTTAATTTTAATTACAGGGATTACCCATGATTGAAAATTAAAGTTATTAATATAATAAATATTAATATTGTTTTCTCTTAAACTATTTCCTAAAGTAATTTCATCTGTAAATCGAAACTTTTTTAAAGGTACATCAATAAGGTCTAGTTTTATTTGACCAAAAATTTTATAATAATTATGCCATGCAGCAGAAAGCTTTAATTTATTAAAATTAGATTCCTCTATAATAAAAACTAAATTAGTTTCATCTTGCTCATTTTCAATTTCATAACGAATACTTTTAAAATAATCTAAATTATAGGCATTATTAATATTTTCTCTTATCAAGTTAAAATCTAATTTATCACCTTGTTTAATATTTAGAATTTCTTTTATAAACGATTTAGATAATTTTTTATTATCTTTTATTATAACTTTATTAATCAATCTAATAGGAGATTTTTTAATATTAAGATTTAATACATATCCTTTTTCTCCCTTTAAAATTTTATAGTTTATATGAATGTACTTATCTGAATTCCTAAGATTATACATTAATGATAGAAATTCATTTTTACCCAATACTTTAGGAAAGTTAAAATTAAAAAGATCTGATGACTTAATATTATCAGTAGAATTAATTATTATGTCTTCAAGCATTATAAAATCATCTTTAATCGAATTGAATGTTACAGGTTTTGATTCTTCTGAGTTAAATAAACTTTTTAAAGCTATAAAATCATCAATTTTATTATAAACTGCTCTTTTACCACTTTTATATATCTCCTGCATGTTATTATCGCTAAAATTTAATCCTGATTCATTATTTATATCAGGTTGGATTAAAATATCTGCATAATTTAAATTTTCTAATTTTTTATTATATCCATTTAATGAAATCAATCTACCAATTACCTCTGTAAAAGTACTGATATCATTTTCTGCAACTTTTTTTGTTGACGAGACATTAACGCCTATAATAAAATCAAATTCAAGAGATTTTGCAATATCAGTTGGAAAATTATTTTTAACTCCACCGTCAACTAATAGAAATTGATTATCTTTTACAGGACTAAAAATATTTGGTATAGATGTACTTGCCCTTAAAGATTTAGATAATGATCCGCTACTAAAGATAATTTCATTTCCAGTAATTAAATCAAAAGCAATACATCTAAATGGAATAAATAAATCATCGAAATTTGTTATAGTTTCATAGATTCCAGTTGTTTTAGTAAGATTTATATAGCTATTATGACCATTAATAAATGCTATAGGTGGTACAGGAGATAAACCATCTAATTCAAAAGTTGCTTTATATTTATCATAATCATCTTTTTGTAAAAAAAATAGATTCTCTCTTTTTTTATTATTAGAAAAAATAATATCCCAGTCTGTATCAAATGCCATCTTTTTCATTTCGTCAGCTGAGTGGCCCATAGCATAGGCTACACCTGTTAGTGATCCCATGCTTGTACCAATAATCATATCAATTGGAATATTAAGAGAATCAATTATTTCCAAAGTTGGGATTTGTGCAATACCCTTTGCTGAACCACCAGATAAAACAAGAGCAATCTTAGGAGAGTTTTGAGAAAAAATAATTGAAATCAGAAATAAATATATTATTGTTACATACTTTTTCATTTATTAATTTAAAAACTATTATAATTAACTTATTAAATTATAATAAATTTATAGTAGTAATTCTAAACTAAAAATGAGATAAATATGGATTTGAAAGACGAAATAATAAATGATATAAATAAAAATAGAATAATGCTTTATATGAAAGGTACCAAAGATCAACCTATGTGTGGTTTTTCAGCAACTATAGTAAAAATTCTTAATTACTATGATGTTGATTTTGAAGCGACCAATGTACTAGAAAATCCAAATATTAGGATAGAATTATCAAAGCATTCAAATTGGCCAACGATTCCCCAGTTATTTGTTGAAGGTGAATTAATAGGTGGTTGTGATATTGCTTTAGAAATGCATCAACAAGGACAATTAGAATCTGTTTTATTAAAAAAGAATTAAGAAAGAATTTTAATTATTTTAAGTAGACTTTTCTTTAATAAATCTATTTCCTCAAAAGTATTATAATAATATAAGCTTACTCGGTTTATAGACTCTAAATCATATTTATTTAAGATGGGTTGAGCACAATGATGCCCTGCTCTTAAGCAAATATTATATGTATCTAATAATTTTGCAATATCATATGCATGTAAATTTTCAATAGTAAATGATATTACAGGACCATTATGCATATTATTAGAATATAATTTTATATTTGGAATAGAAATTAAAATTTCAATTAAATACTTATACAAGCTATCTAGATAATTATGCATTTGATCAAAATTAAATTGATTATAAAAGTTAATTGCTTCAGATAAACCAATGGCTTGAGCAATATTGGGTGTACCTGCTTCAAATTTAAATGGAACTGAATTATAAGTAAAACTATCCATGTTTACATCATTTATCATATGCCCCCCGCCAAGAAAGGGCTCCATATTATTAAGTATTTCACTTCTACCATAGAGAATGCCCACTCCAGTTGGTCCCATTATTTTATGACCGGAGAAAACAAAAAAATCACATTTTAACTTTTTTACATCAATAGGTATATGAGATATACTTTGAGCAGCATCAATTAATGTTAAGATATTTTTTTTATTTGCAATGGAAATAATTTCATCTATTGGATTTACAGTGCCAAGTACATTGGACATATGAGTAATAGATATTAGTTTTGTATTCTTTGTAATAAGGTTTGACAAATTGGATAAATCTAACTCGCCATTATTATTTAGTGGGATGAACTTTAAAGTTAAATTAAATTTCTTTGAAATCATTTGCCATGGTATAATATTACTATGGTGCTCCATCTCAGTGATTAATATTTCATCGCCTTTTTTAAAAAAGTTTAGTCCTAAACTGTATGCAATTAGATTTATCGACTCAGTAGTACTCTTTGTGAAAATTATTTCATTATCTTTAGCGTTAATAAATTTTGCAATTGTTTTCCTAGCATTCTCATATTGATATGTTGCGTCTTCAGCAATTTGATAGGTTCCTCTATGTACATTGGCATTAGATTTTAAATAAAAGCTATTAATCGATTCTATTACTGATGTTGGTTTTTGTGTTGTTGAAGCATTATCAAAATAAATAAGCTTATCATTTATTATGGGGAAATATTCTCTAAATTTTTTTATTTCAAATTGCATTTTACATCATCCCTAATTTTAATTTTGCTTCTTCAGTCATCATATCTTGATTCCACAAAGGTTCCCATACAACTTCAACCATAACATCATCTACAAAACTAATTCCTGAAACTTTATCTTCAACATCTTGAGCGATTACAGGACCCATTCCACAACCAGGTGCGGTAAGCGTCATTTTGATATTAATTTTATATTTCCCAGATTTTAGTTTTTCTGATTTAAGATCATAAACTAAGCCAAGATCAACTATATTAACTGGGATTTCAGGGTCGTAGCACATTTTTAATATCTCCCAAATATGTTTTTCATCATAATCTAAAATTATATCATCAGTTTCAATAACTTGTTCTTCTTGACCAAGTGCTTTAGAATATTTACCATTAACTTTTACTAGATTCCCATTAACATATAAAGTAAAATCTCCTCCAAGAGATTGTGTAATTTTTGCTCTTGTACCTTTTTTTAGTTTAATTGCATCACCTGAAGGTATTAAATGAGCATTGCAATCTTCTAATACTTCTATAAAATCATTATTTTTCATAATTATTAATTTGTTCTTTTATTTTATTTAGTGCATTGAGAAATCCATTTGTACGTTGACTAGTAATTGATTTATCAAGTCCTATTTGTGATAAAATTTCTAAGATTGACAGGTTAAAAATTTCATCTTTTGTAGATTCATTAATTATATATTCTAATATATAAAGTAATCCCTTAACGATATGTGCTTCAGAGTTTGTATGTATTCTATATTTACTATTATTTTTTTTTACGTAAACCCAAGCAAGTGAAGCGCATCCAGGTATTTTATATGAATCTGATTTATATTTATCATTAAATGAATCATTTTTTCTACCGAATTCAATTATTTCTGTATATTTATCAAGCGGATCATCAAATAATGAAAAAATATCTTTTATTTCATTTGTTCTTAAATTAATTGACATTATTTATCCATTTATTCATATTATCCTTTATTAATGATAAAATATTATCATCTTTAATACTATTTACTAAATCAAATAAAAAACTATTGATGAGTATTTTTTTTGCTTCATTAATTCCTATACCTCTCGTTTGCATATAAAATAATGCGTCAGAATCAATTTCTCCAGTTGTAGAGCCATGAGCACATTGAACATCGTCATTATTTATAATTAATTGAGGATTTGAATTAACAGAAGAATTTTCAGACAATATCATATTTTGATTATTTTGAGTAGCTTCTGACTGACTACAATTTTCATTTATTGTTGTTTTAGCATAGAAAATACCTTTTGAATAATCATTAAGTACATTGTTAAATCTAATATTGCTAGTTGTATGTTTTTTATTATGATTTATTTCAATATAGCTATCAATATGATTTTTTTGATTTAGTAAACCGATACCATTAAAATTGCATTGACTATTTTTATTATTTAAGTTTATATAATAATTATTTTTGATTAATTCACCTGATATATTGACAGTGTAAAGGTTTAATATGGCATTTGACTTTATATTTGCACTTAGATTAAGAATCTTAGTTGCATTAACCTGATTTGAATAAATGATAAAGTCAACTTCTGATGAATCATCTAAAAAAAGTTCATAAACTATATTATTTTTTAAAATCTCATCATTTTGTTCATTAATAAATATTGTTGATTTAGAATTTTTATTAAAATTGAAAAAAATTCTATCATTGATAAANTTATTTTTAGAACTTTTTAAGTCCTTATTTTCAATTAATGCATAGGCATTAGAATTTTTATTTACATTTATATAGTATCCATTATGAAAGTATGATGTATTATATAAGATAAATTGATTTTCCTGAGGGATTATTTTATTAAATAATTTTAAATAATGATTATTTTCTTTATTTAAAAGTTCGTTTAAAAATAGTAAGTCAGTAGAATCATCTTTATCGATAGATAATAAATTTTCATTAAAATGTTCATTAAAAGTNAAACGTGAAAGGTGGTTAAAGTTTGTATACTTCCACTGTTCCTTATCAATAAAATTAAATTTCTGAATTTTTTCAATTGAACTAGAATTAACTAGTCTATTATTTCTGAAGCCAGCCATAACCTTCTTTTTCTAATTTTAATGCTAAATTTTTATCACCAGATTTAACAATCTTTCCATCTAGTAATACATGTATATAATCAGGATTTAAATATTCAATTATTCTGTAATAATGTGTTATAAGTAAAAATCCATTTTGCGAAGATTTAAAATTATTAATTCCATTTGCTACTATTTTNAGAGCATCAATATCAAGNCCTGAATCTGTTTCATCAAGTATAATTAGCTTAGGCTCAATAAGAAGCATTTGTAATATTTCAAATCTCTTTTTTTCTCCTCCAGAAAAACCATCATTAACAGATCTTCTTGCAAAAGATTCNTCTAAACCTACAACTTTTAATTTCTCTTTGAATAGTTTAATAAATTCACCTGACGTATATTCTTTTTTATTTTGATGTTTTCTAATAGAGTTTACTGACGTTCTTAAAAAATGCATTGTATTTAATCCAGGTATTGAAACAGGATATTGAAATGACATAAAAATACCTTCCAAGGCTCTATCTTCAATACTCATATCTAGTAAATNTTTATTATTGAATAATAACTTACCTCCACCAATATTATACCCTTCTTTTCCAGCTATTATATTNGACAAAGTACTTTTACCCGTTCCGTTTCTTCCCATTATAACATGCAATTCACCTTTATTGATATTTAAATTAATATCATTTAAGATAGTTTTATCTTCAACCCCAACATTTAATTTATTTATTTTTAACATAATTAGCCTACCGAGCATCCTTCCAAGCTTATTTCCATTAATTTTTGTGCTTCAATAGCAAATTCCATTGGTAACTTTTTAAATACATCTTTGCAGAAACCATTTATAATTAATGATATAGCATTTTCTGTAGAAATTCCTCTTTGGTTGCAATAAAATAACTGATCTTCACCTATCTTAGAGGTTGTTGCTTCGTGTTCAATTTTAGAAGACGAATTTTTTATATTAATATATGGTTGAGTATGAGCACCACAATTATCACCAATTAGGATAGAATCACATTGAGAAAAATTTCTAGCATTTCTAGCATTTTTCATTATTTTTACTTCACCTCTGTATGTCTGTTGACCATGTCCTGCTGAAATACCTTTTGATATAATTGTACTTTTAGTATTTTTACCTAAATGAATCATTTTAGTGCCAGTATCAGCTTGTTGGAAATTATTACTTAACGCTACAGAATAAAATTCACCTACTGAGTTATCTCCTCTTAAAATACAGCTTGGATATTTCCAAGTTAATGATGAGCCTGTTTCAATCTGAGTCCATGATATTTTTGAATTAGCTCCTTTACAATGACCTCTTTTTGTTACAAAATTATATATTCCACCCTTTCCATTTTTATCTCCAGGGTACCAATTTTGAACAGTTGAATATTTTATTTCAGCATTATCCAAAGTAATTAGCTCAACTATTGCTGCATGCAATTGATTCTCATCTCTCATAGGTGCAGTACAGCCTTCAAGATAGCTTACATACGAATTATCATCAGCAATAATTAATGTTCTTTCAAATTGTCCTGTATTTGCAGCATTTATTCTAAAGTATGTAGAAAGTTCCATCGGACATTTTGTATTTTTTGGAATATAAACAAATGATCCATCACTAAATACAGCTGAATTTAAAGCAGCATAGTAATTATCTGAAGATGGTATAACTGTCCCTAAATACTTTTTAACTAAATCTGGGTAATCAATAACTGCTTCTGAAAAGGAACAAAAAATTACACCTGCTTTTTTTAGAGTGTCTTTAAATGTTGTTGCTATAGATACACTATCAAAAACTGCATCAACAGCAACATTTGATAGCATTTTTTGTTCATCAAGAGGAATCCCCAATTTATCGTATGTTTTTAAAAGCTCAGGATCTACTTCATCTAAACTTTTAAGTTTCTTTTTTTTAGGAGATGAATAGTAGCAAATTTCATTAAAATCAATTTTAGGATAATTTAAATTTTGCCAGCTTGGTTCTTTCATTTTTTTCCATTTTTCGTANGATTTTAATCTAAAATCTAGTAGCCATTTTGGTTCATTTTTAATTTTTGATATTGATTTAATNATATNTTCATTTAAACCATTTGGTAGTCTTTCTTCTTCAATTTCAGTTTTAAATCCATATTTATATTCACTTGATGAAATATCTGATAATTTTTGCTTTGTTTCTTTTATTTTNTCCATTTAAAAAGCTATGTCCTTGAGTTTAACTTTACTTAAAATATTTTTAATATTATTATTGATTTTATTTATAGGATCTTTAATGTTACAGCAGTCAATTAAATANCATTCTTCATTTTTTGAGCAGGTACTTATACCAACTGGACCTTCAATATCTTCAATAAATTTAATTAAATTTATGTTCTTAATAGAATTTTTGATAAAATATCCTCCTTTTGGACCTTTGATTGCTTTAATATAATTTTTTTTCGATAATTTTTGTAACGTTTTAGCCATTATCTCTTTTGGTATATTATATTGATTAGCAATATTATTTGATGAGCATATTGATTCAATGCTACTCATATGCTTAATTGCAATCAATGCATATTCAGCGGTTTTTGTGATTTTTAACATGTTGTATACGAGTTATTTTATCGCATATAATTTAAGGATAGAAAATATCTTATAAAAGTTTTATTTAATTAATTTTAATCCTCTTTTGATTACTTTTGATTCTGAATTATTGTGTTTGATGAATTCATTTAATTTTTTTGTTATTTTATTTGATATTTTTTTATCTGAGTTTTTTGAAGAAGATTCAAGAATCTCATAAAGAATCAGCCATTCTTTTGGAAAATATTTAATAACATCGTTAAATAGTTTTAATGATTTTTCTGAAGAATAGTTTTTATTTAAAAGATTAGCTTTTCTATGAAAAGTATTAAGTTTTTTATTATTACAGTTTTCATATTTTTTGTTAAAACTTTCATATTTTGAATTTACTTTAATCTTATCAAAATTTAATTTATCAGCTACTCCCCCATAAACAGAATTAATTATTTCACCACAGATTAAATTAAAGTTTCCAAATTCAGGTAAATAAAGATATTTTTTATTAAATTGAATTGTACAATTTGAAATTTTTATTAGTATTATCTCAGACTTTTTTCTAGTAATTTTTTTTACTNTACCCTNTAANTTTATTCCNCTCTCAAATTCCAAATTAATAGATCGTCCNNNTTTTATATTTAATTNTTTAAGCTCATTNTTTGATAATTTATTTATTGATTTTTTATAATTTTTTAATTTACCNATAGGANATGAATATCCATTTTTATGGTAATCAGTACCTTGATTTTTAATTTCTTTATTATTACAAGATAATTGTGTTCTCCCTTTTGTTTTTATAAAAATTAGATTATTATTTTTTTGTAAAAACTTTTCAAAAATTCCAGATATCTGTATTTTATTATCGATTTCAACAGTGCATAGTGTTTTTGCTTTTATGGCTTGTTTTAAACCATATAATCCTCCAATTTTAAATGACATCTTACTTGCTAATTCCTTTAGAATTTCAGATAATTGTTTGAAATCTTTTGCAACAAAAAGCTGGGGTTGTTGTTCAGTAATGTCGTACTCATAGTTTATACAATCAATTGTTAGAGGTATTTTTTTAATTTTTTTATTTAAACAATTTTCGCTTTCCTCNACAGATGATAGAAGNCCTGCACCATANATTTTATAATTATCAATTGTACCTATTAATCCATATTCGACGGTCCACCAGTTCATTCTTGATAGTAAAGAAGATTCACTNNCATAGGTTATATTTTTGTAGGCTTTTTTTAACTTNTNATTATACTTTTTAACTTNTTTTGCANTTATATTTGTTTGTTCTTTTATATCAGATAATTCTCTTATTGCGTAATACAGTTCCATATCTTCTGAGGACATTATAGCTTTGTTTGCAATTTCTCCGTATTCTGTTAAGTATTTTGCATAATCTTTATTCGCAATTATTGGAGCATGGCCAGCTGCTTCATGAATTATATCCGGTGCAGGCGTGTAAGTTAAATGCCTGTGAGTTCTTATATCTGCAGCAATAGGAAGTATTTTTAGTGATTGAAATTCCATAAATGCATTTGGTGGAATGAATCCTCTTACTGGGACTGCATTCCATTTGAATTTATTCAATTTATTATTTATATCACTGATTTTAGGGATTTCATCAATAGAAATACCAGTTTTATATAACCCCTCTGTATATATACTATGTCCGTGGTTTTTAAAAAAATCTTTAGAAATTTTCATTATAAACTTCCAGGTCGATTGATTTATATTGTCATACTGTGAGTATTTTTGTTTGACAATATACTTTTTTAAATGTTTTGGGATTATATTTTTTATTGATTTCATATTACTCTAAAAAAGTACTTAAATTTAATCATTAATGCTGATTTTAATTAATAATTTATAAATATACTTTGATTAATATAATAACATATTCTTTTTTAAGATTTTTTAGTTTCATTTTATCATATATACCAAGAAAAAGCTCATTAATGATTGGGTCTTTTTTTGGATTGTTGATGTATTATATTTTCCCTTTAAGAAGTAAAGTNGCAAAAATTAATTTATCTATTGCTTTTAAAGAAAAAACTAAAAGCGAAATTAATTTAATTTTAAAAAATACTTATAAACATTTTGGTAAATTNATGATTGAATTTATNAGAATGCATACAATTAGAATTAAGAGTGATCTAATCAAATATGATAGTATTTATAAAAAAGACTTAAATTCTAAAAAAGGATTAATATTTATGACTGCTCATTTTGGTAATTGGGAAGTGATTTCTTCAATTTTACATAAGTATAAAAAAGTNAAAGCTATAGCAAGAGTACAAAAAAATAATGGTGGAAATAAATTTTTTAATGAATGTAGGTCGTTACCAAATATCACTTTAATTTCTAATAAAGGTTCTAAAAGAAAAATGCTCAAAACTCTCATTGATAATGAAATACTACTAATTGCTAGTGATCAAAATGCAAAAAAACATGGTACGAATATTGATTTTTTTGGNAAATNATGNTCAATACCAAAAGGAGCTGGNCATTTTTATTCTGCAACTGATTGNAAATTACTAATTGGTTTCTGTATTTTAAATAAAGATTTAACATATAATCTGAAAATTAAAAATATTATTTTAAAAAATAATAGAGAACAAAAGNATNATTTAATTGTAGAAATAAATACAATTTATTCCAAAATGCTTGAAAATATTATAACTAAATATCCTGAACAGTATTTTTGGTTTCATAAAAAATGGGATAAGGAAATATATAATTAATGATTTATGAAGCAAAAGATGAAAATGTAATTAAAGCGGCTAATCTTTTATTAAATGGAGAAGTTATTGTATATCCNACAGATACTTTATACGGATTTGGTGTAGATGCAACTAATGAAGATGCTATCAATAAATTAAATAAATTAAAAAATAGAATTCAGCCATTAAGCATAATTGTTGATTCNCNTCAAATGTTATTTAATTTTTGTAATTTAAATGAAAAAAATAAAGACGATTTAAAAAAATATTTTCCTGGTCCTTTTACTTTATTAATGAATAAAAAAAATAATTTACCAGATATATTGACTATCGGTTCAAAGAAAATTGGAATTAGAATTCCAGATTCGAGATTTCCAATAAATTTAGTTAAGTATATAAATAAGCCTATTGTTACTACAAGTGTTAATATCCACAATGAAAAATCATTAAATAGTTTAAATGATATAAATATTAGATTCCCAAATATTAATATTTTTTCAGGATCAGTAAATAGGAATTCAAAAGGATCAACAATAATTGATATTACTACTAACCCCTATTCAATTTTAAGGGAAGGAGATGGAATTGAAAACTCTAATTAGATTGGGTGGTTTTTTTAAGCCTTATAAGTTTATTTTGCTGATATCAATAATAGCTTCAGTATTATATGGTTTATTTAATGCTGCTTCTTTATGGATTGTAGGAACATTAATAGCAAATTTATTTGGATCTTCTACTTTTGATAATTATGATATAGATAGTTTAATTGGAAAAATAAATTATTTTTTTTCAAATTTAATTTCATCCGGTTCTCAGATTGAACAGTTGAAAATGATTTGTATATTTTTATTTATTACTTTTTTATTTAAAAATATATTTTATTATATCAACTGGGTAAGTGTATCATATATTCAATTAAATATCATAAAAAATTTAAGAAATAAGTTCTATAGTAAAATTCAGCAATTTTCATTACAATTTTTTGATAAGAATAAAACTGGTGAAATATTATCAATTATGCTCAATGATATTAATTGGATTAAAGTTGCTTTCAATAAATCACTCCAAGTTTTTATTAATGAGTTAATAAGTATTTTAATTTTAGTTTATATGCTATTTTTAATAAGTCCTATTTTAACTTTATTAATTCTTTGTACTGTCCCTATATCTGCATTTTTAATACTCAAAATAAGTCAATCTATAAAACGAAAAGTTAAGCGTGCAAGTCTTAAGATAGCTGATATCTCAAGTTATGCAGAAGAAAAAATCATTGGAATTAAAATTGTAAAAGCATTTAATATGGCTAAAAATGAAATTTCAAACTTCTTTAATGAAAATCATAAATTTTTTCAATTGGAGTTTAGACATCAAAGATTATATGGTTTAACAACACCCATTAATGATATCATTGGTGTTACTCTTGGAGTTTTTTTATTATGGTATGGTGGTCAGGAAGTACTTATATATAATAAAATGTCTTCTGATGATTTTATGCGTTTTATAATTTTTTTATTTGCTATGTTACAGCCAGCAAGAAAACTTGGTAATAGTATTGCAACTATTCAGACTGGATTGGCATCTGCTGAGAGATTATTTGAAATGACTGATCAGCCATTTACAAAATTGAATGAAGAAAATTTAGGAAGAATAAATGGATTTAAGAAAAAAATTCAAATTAAAAATCTAAATTTTTCTTATTCAAAAAATTCAAAAAATATTCTATCAAATATAAATTTGACAATTAAAAAAGGCGAGAAAGTTGCACTTGTTGGCTCAAGCGGTTCAGGTAAAACAACTTTAACAAGTTTATTGTTAAGATTTTATAATTATAATAATGGTGACATAACAATTGATGACAAATCATATAATGAAATAAATACGAAATCAGTAAGAAATTTAATAGGCTTAGTTACTCAAGAACCAATATTATTTAATGATACAATAAAAAATAATATTACTTATGGAAGTGAAAATATAAAAGATAAACAAATTGAAGAGGCAGCCCAAATAGCCAAAATTGATGATTTCATTTCATCATTAGATTTAAAATATGAAACAATTATTGGTGAAAGAGGTTCATTATTATCAGGTGGGCAAAAACAAAGATTGTCTATTGCAAGAGCAATAATTAAAAATCCCCCTATTTTAGTTTTTGATGAAGCGACTTCTTCCTTAGATTCTCAATCAGAAAAAAAAGTACAAGAAGCAATAGATAATTTAGTTAAGGATAGAACTGTAATTATGATTGCACATAGATTGACAACGGTTAAAAATGTTGATAAAATTGTTGTGTTAGAAGAAGGTAGTATTAAAGAAATTGGAAGTCACGAAGAATTATTAAATAAAAATGGTTATTATAGTAAACTATACAATATCCAATTTAGGGAAAATAATGAATAGTGTAATTATTTTAGGATCTGGAAGTGGTGAAAGATTTAATTCAAAAATACCAAAACAATTTATTTATTATAAAAATAAAAGAATTATTCAGTATTCAATTGATACTTTTTTAAATAATGATAAAATTTTAGAAGTTGTAATAGTTGTCCCGCAAAAATGGGTTGAAGAAATTCAAATTATGTATAAAAAATGTAAAGTCATTGTAGGTGGTTCTACAAGATTTGAATCAATGCGTAATGGATTTAATAATATATCAATAAAATCAAATAATGTTTTAATTCATGATGCAGCTAGACCACTTGTTTCAAAAAATATCATAGATAACTGTATAAATTTTTTAGATAATTATGATGCATCTTGTCCATACATTGATAGTAAGGATTCTGTAATTTCTAAAAAAAATGGTTTTGTAAATTATTTAAATAGAGATGAAATAAAAAAAGTTCAAACTCCTCAAGGTTTTAAAAAAGATATTTTAAAAAAATATTGTANTAATAGAGCTTACGGGTATGATGATATATCTGCTGCAATGTATTACAATGATAATTTAAATGTTAAATTTTTTGAAGGCGAAGTAAATAATTTTAAGATTACGAACGATATTGATATGCATTTATTTAGAGGTATTGTAGATGAATTATGATTTATCAGTTATAATTGCACATTTCAAGCCATTGAATTTGATTGAAAATCCANTAATAAAAACAATAAGTGAAATAAATAATCAAAAAGATAAATATAATATTGAGATTATTATTGCTGATGATGGTTCTTTCCACAATTTTTCTTTTGACAAAGAAAATATNAACACNGAAATTATTAATGATAAAAAAGTTTACATTTTAGAAAATGAAAAACTAAAGTCTTTTTTAAATATTCAAAAAATTAAAGTTCCTAATATTTCAAAATGGGTTTATTATCCTAAAGTTAACGANAGTATGAATAAAGCATTTGTAACTAATTGTAGTGTTCANATATCAGAGGCTGATAATTTATTATTNTTAGATGATGATAATTATTTTATATCAAAAAATTCGATTTCTAACTTGATGGAACTATTTAAAAATTATGATTTAATAATTGGTCAAATAAAAGATAATAATAATAGATTAAGATCTTATGATAGCTTTAGNGTCCAAGGAACAACTATAGGTATTAAAAAAAGTATTTTTAATAAAATAGGTGGGCTAGGAGAATGGACATCTGATTTTTCTTGTGCTGTTGATTCAGATTTTTGGATTAAGCTATATAATTATCATCAAGACTTTAACTTAAAAGGTTGTTATACAAATCAAATATCTACTTTTGATAGCTTTTCTAAAAGATGGAAAAAATATACAAAGTTTTTTAAAGAAATTAAATTGAGAAAAAAGTTTTATAAATTATATAAATGTAAGAATTATAAAAATCATAAATCAAATTTAGCTAGGCAAAAAAAATTATGGTTAGATAATTTGATAAAATAATTATTAAATGAAAATTGAAAATACAAATTTAAAAGAAGTTAAATTAATAATGCCTGACGTTTATAATGATGAAAGAGGTCATTTTTTAGAATCATTTAATGAAAAATTATCTAAGAAACTAAACTTTAACGCTATACAATTCAATGAATCTAAATCAAGATATGGTGTTCTAAGAGGTATACATTTCCAAAAAAATCCTTATGAGCAATCGAAGTTAATTAGGGTTATACAAGGAGAAATCCNNGATGTAGCTATTGATTTAAGACCTGATTCTAAAACATATAAGGAATATGTTTCTGTAAAATTAAATGAAAAGAATAAAAATTTACTTTTTATACCAAAAGGCTTTGGTCATGGATTTTTAACATTAAGTGAAAATGCGATTGTATCATATGCTGTAGATGTAAAATATAATCCAGATTATGATTCTGGGGTTAGATTTAATGATGAAGTATTAAATATNAGCTGGCTTTTAGATTCGGAAAAAATTATTCTATCTAAAAAAGATGAAAATCTACCTTTTATATAATAATTGAAAGGAAATAATGATTATACCTTTTTATCAGTGCAATTCTAATGGNAATGATTTTAAAATAATTTTAAATAAAAACTCAATAGATTGCTCATTATTTACGAAAGAAAAAATTAAAAATATATGTAGAAAAGAAGAGGGGTCTTCTGTAGATGGGCTTATTTTATTAAACTACAAGAATGATTCAATCTACATGGACTATTATAATAATGATGGAACATGGGAAACTTTTTGTTTAAATGGAGTAATTTGTGCCTCTTTAATTTTAAAAAAAGAATTTGATAAAAATTGTTTTGATATTATTTCAAATAAAATATTATATATAACAAAAAATTTAGGNNATGATTTTGTAAAAGTAAAAATTAATAAACCTAATTATAAAAAAAAGAATATTAATATAGATGGTTTAATTGGAAATTATTTTGATTCAGGTGCAAAGCATTTAGTTATAAATTATACACAAGATTGGGACTCAGAAAAACAATTATTTAAGAAAATGCAAAAATTAAGATATAATAAATTATTTAGTCCNAGTGGACTTAATGTTAATTTTTATAAAGNATTAAAACAAGGTACCATACATGTTAAAACATACGAAAAAGGTATTGAGGCAATAATGGATTCTTGTGCATCAGGAAGTTATGCATGTGCATATGATTATAGCAAAAATAATAATAATATTAAATCAGTAAATATTATAAATGATGGTGGAAGTTCTAAAGTTTTATTTGGTCGTGGTTATTCATCAAATTTTTTTTCTTCTAAAGGATTTATAGATAAGATAGGAAATGTAAAGGTATAAAGAATGAAATTAGAAAATATATTAGAAGCTGTAGGTAAAACACCAATAGTTAAATTAAATAAAGTTGCAAANAANGTAAAATGTAAAGTGTATGCAAAATGTGAATATTTCAATCCAGGTGGTTCAATNAAGGATAGGATTGGTAAGCATATGTTAGAAATGGCTGAGAATGAAGGNCGTATTAAGCCTGGNGATACANTAATTGAGCCAACATCTGGGAATACTGGAATTGGCTTAGCTCTTTCTGCTGCAGTTAAAGGTTATAAAATGATTATAACAATGCCGGAAAAAATGAGTAAAGAAAAAGAAGTTGTTTTAAAATCTTTAGGAGCAAAAATTATTAGAACAAGAACTGAAGCAGCTTGGGATGATCCTGATAGCCATATAGAAATTGCTAAAAAGCTAAATAAAGAAATACCCAATTCACATATTTTGGATCAGTATTCCAACACATATAATCCAGAAGTTCATTATGAATTTACAGCAAATGAAATCCTAAGTGATATGGAAGAGAATTTAGATATGATTGTAGCAGGAGTAGGTACGGGTGGAACAATAACAGGAGTAGCTAAAAAATTAAAAGAAAAATTACCAAATATTAAGATTGTTGGTGTAGACCCATATGGCTCGATTTTAGGTGGTGGAAAAGAAGTCTTTTCCTATAAGGTTGAAGGGATTGGATATGATTTTTTCCCAGATGTTCTTAATAATAATTTAGTTGATGAGTATATTAAAATTAATGATAAAGACTCTTTTGTAATGGCAAGAAAACTTATCAAAGATGAAGGCCTTCTGGTAGGAGGATCTTCTGGTGGCGCCGTTTGGGCTGCTTTAAAAGCTTGTAAAAATTTAAGCAAGAATCAAAGATGCCTTGTAATTTTACCTGATTCAATTAGGAATTATATGTCAAAATTAGCTGATGATGATTGGATGAAAAAAAATAATTTCATTTAATTTTCTTTAATATGTTACTATACATAACCTATTTTATTTTTTCCATATATATTGCTACTATTATTTTTTTTATTATTGGTATTTGTAAAATCAATAATCAACGTAATTTAATTTCAAAAAATAATAATATTTCTGTAATTGTATGTGTAAGAAATGGTGATAAATCCATTGAAAATATTTTAAATGATTTAAAAAATCAAATTTACGATGGCAGTTTAGAGTTTATTATTATTGATGATGATTCATCTGATAATACAAAAAATATAATTAATAGTTTTGTTTTAGATGATAATAGATTTAAATATTTCAATACAAAAGATTATAAATCTGATTTAAAGCATAAGAAAAAGGCATTAGATTATGGAATATCAAAGTCTAAATATAATTGGTTATTATTTACTGATGTAGATTGTAGGGTTGGAAAAAATTGGTGTCTAGAAATAAGCAAAACTTTCTGTAAAGGTAATTATATCGTTGGATTTTCAACTGTCAAAAAAAGTAATTCATTAGCATCAAAATTTCAACATATAGATTTTCAGATTTTAATGGTATCTGCTTTATCAGCCGTAGCATTAAAAACTCCACTGGCATGCATTGGTCAAAATCAAGCTTATAATAAGAATTTATTTATAAAAAATAGAGGTTATAGTAAAATAAAAAATATCTTACAAGGTGATGATTCAATTTTTATGCATTTATGCAGAAGAAACAAAGAATGTAAAGTAACTTATAGTTTTCATAAGGACTCTTTTGTTTCCGCAAAAACTCATTCAAATTGGAAAGATTTAATTTTACAAAGAACTAGGTGGGCAGGCGATGCAAATATTATGTGGAAATATAATAAGTTGTTATATCTGATTTCGGTTTCAACTTTTTATTCAAATCTTATTTTTATTATATTAGTAATAACTTCAAATTTTAAAGTATTAATATCATTATTATTAATTAAATATACTTTTGAATATCTTTTATATATTTTAAGTTGCAAAAAATTAAACGATAATATTGATAACATATTATTTCAAATATGGTTTATATTACAAATTCCATATATCATTATCGTTGGCTTNGGTAGTTTTTATGCAAGTAATTTGAAATGGAAAGGANGATAAATCAGACATTTAATATTATTANTTATTAGTTTATCNTTTTTATTATCNTCAGAATATAATTACAAGATAAAATTTCTNGGTATACATGTTGCTAATTGTAATATAAGTATTACTGATTCTTTATTTCAAAATACTGAAGTNGTAAAGCTTAATTATAAAGTAATAACAAAGCCATTTATAAATAATTTTTTTAAGGTTGATAATTTCTACACAATTATTATAGATAAAAAATATCATAATACTCTGTATTACAGAAAAAAAACATCACAACCTAATTTAACTAATTTTATTGAAACTGAATTTATAGATAATAAAATCAGATATAAAGATAGTGATATTTTTTTGAAAGAAAATGATGTAAATATTTTTACTCTTTTATATTTGATAAGTAATAAAGACAAGAAGATTAATAAAATTAAGAATTTAGAAAGAGAAGGAAAATATTATAATCTAGAGATTTTTAGAGAAAATCAAGTTTATAAATTATTTATAAATGAATTTAACGATANTAATAAAGGTTTAATTGAACATACTGATATTTTTTTATGGGCTTTATTNCTTCCNAATACTTCAAATTCAATTAAAGTTAGTAAATCTGGATTAATTCAAAAATGTACATTCCGNAGAGGATTATTAAATGTTAGTGCAGAAATTTATTGATNTAAAATAAAAAAGTCCTAAAAATAGGACTTTTTTATATTTACTTCCGACGAGAATTTAATATTGTTTTCTAACTATATTATTTCTTTTTCCACCATGTTACNACCAGTACTAATGCAACTAGTCCAGCTAAACCACCTTGATCAATATTTCCCATTAGCTTTCCNATTCCACCAATAACTCCAAAATAATCATCCCAAATTATACCAGCTAATATTCCAAAAACTATTAGAGCTTTAAGTAAATCTGTTAGATCATTAAGCCACGTAGTAACAGTTGCCATTGCTTTTTTCATTAATTGCCTCCAAATTAGATTAATTTGGTTTATGGGCAATATTAAATATNGCCCATAAACTTGGTTTTGTTAGTTTTAGTCCATGAATGAACAAAAAACACAAAGTGCAAGCAAACCAGCTAATCCACCACCAAGGAACATATTAACTAGACCAACAATACCACCAATAACATTTGGTAATCCTGTAGGCCATATAATAGCTGCGAACACAAAAAATACAACAACTGTTTTTAGAAGGCCAGTTAAACCACCTAACCAACCATTAACATTTGATAAAGCATTTTTCATTGTCTTTCTCCTTTATTGTTTCCTTAACATCTAAAAGTTTCATGCACTTTTAGAATTCTTCAAAAAAACTTTAAAAACTTCAAAAAACTAAAATAATTGTATTAAAAACATATTTTTTAACACCAACACATTAACTTAACAATAAAAAAATGTTTATTCCAAGAATTTATTTAAAGTATTACTTTAACTNNTTTTAATGATTTAATTTCTTCTAGATTGTAATTTAGCGAGTAATCTTAGTATTTCTAGGTAAAGCCAAATAAGAGTTACTAGTAATCCNAAAGCAGAATACCATTCCATATATTTAGGAACTCCCATNTCTGNNGCCTCTTCNATAAAATCAAAGTCTAATACTAGGTTTANTGATGCAATAATTACTACAAATAAGCTGAATCCAATACTGAATAATGATGAATTTTGNGGGTTCATTATTGCTAGNCCATTACCNAAAAAACTCATAATAAAACTAATAAAATAGATTAAAGCAATACCTCCAGTTGCAGCAAAAACACCTANTTTGAAATTCTCNGTTGGTGCAATGATTTTACTCTTNTATGCGAAAAGTAGTGCCCCAAATATACCCATTGTTAAAAAAATTGCTTGCTGTACAATACCAGTATACATATGATTATATATTGCTGATATACCACCTAACGCTAAGCCCTGTAATACTGAATATATAGGGACTGTAATTGCTGACCATTCTTTTTTGAAGATNGTAACNAGAGCAGTTATAAATCCACCTATAAACCCTACCATGATTAATCCAGTATTAGCTGTAGAGTATGTATAATATGCACAAAATAGTAAAATCATTAATGATAAAGTTGTTTTATTNACTGCTCCATCAATCGTCATNACATCANTNGAAGATGTCTTTGAAAGNTTTTTGAAAGTATTTTGGTTTAAAGTAGGGTTNCCTGATCTCATTGAAAGATGTCTTCTCATAATTACAATATCCTTTTTTTTTTGTAGTAATAACAACCTAAATTTAATAAATATTTTTAAAGGAATTAAATGAAAGTAATTTGTGCAGGTTGGGGAAGAACTGGTACTAGAAGTTTAAAATATGCTTTAGAGTATATTAATAAACAGCCATCTTATCATATGCAAAATATATTATTAAATAAACAAGATGCTAAAAAGTGGCATGATTTAATTTTTAATGATAAGAANAATTATGATTGGGAAAATATATATAAAGGTTATGGCGCATGTTTAGATTTCCCTAGTTGTAATTATTACAAAGAATTAATGGAATTCTATCCAGATGCGAAAGTAATTTTAAACTTAAGAGATGATAAAAGNTGGGTTAAGAGTTGGAATGTTTTAAATAATAAAATTTTAAAAAGTTTTACTTTTAGATTTATAGCTAAATTGCCAAATACATCATTTAAACTTCAAAAAGATATACATAATGAAATGATTTTAGGTCCTCGAGGAGCCTTCCAAAATNCAAANACAGATGAAGAAAAAATGAANAGATTTAACGAATGGAATCAATCTGTTATTGATAATGTTCCTAAAGATAGATTACTAATATATAAAGNAAGTGAGGGNTGGGAGCCTATATGCAAATTTCTTAATGTTGANGTTCCAGATATCCCCTTCCCTTATAAAAATAAAACTAAAAATATGGGTCGTATGTCAATATTTATAAATTTTATGTTTATTATTTTAGTANTAGCTATTNTTTCAATTATTTGTTCTTCAATTTTCTGGGGCGTTCAATATTTTCAATAATTTTTGTTAAGTATAANCTGAAAATCTTTTTNGATTTATCTGCATTTTCTAAAACCTCATCGTGTGTAACTTTNTTTTTTTGAATTCCTGCACCGTAATTTGTTAAGCACGAAATAATTATAAAATTTAAATCAAGTTTTTTACACATTAAATATTCAGGAAAAGTAGACATCCCAACAGCACTTCCACCAAGGCTAATAATTTCTTTAATTTCAGGATATGTTTCGTANGATGGGCCAATTGTATAAGTATAAGCACCTTCATTTAAATTAATATTATTNTTTAATGCAATATCTTTAGCCAAATCAAAGTATTTATTTTTCTTAAATAAATGTGTTTGTACATCTGATGAATTGATAAATGAAAAATCTATAATTTTATTACTTATCATTAGGCTCCCAATNTTCCAATTAATATTTAAACAACCCGATGAATTAGTAATAATAGATANTTTTGGTTTAAAGAAATTGAAGATTTCAATTATTGAACCTACTTNTTTGAANGTATATCCTTCGTAATAGTGAAATCTTCCTTTAGCACAGAGTACAGGTACATTATTAATATTACCAAATATAAATTCTCCCTTATGCCCCTCAACAGAAGTTTGATAAAAAGATGGTATATCTGTATATGGAATGGTTATTTTATTTGAAATAATTTCAGTAAAGTTATCTAGTCCAGAACCTAGCATTATACATACTTTTGGATCATAAATAAATTTTGATAAATAATTTGTTACTTTATTAAGATTCATGTTTAGTNGCTAATTGACCACAAGCAGCATCAATATCNTCTCCTTTACTCCATCTAATAAGGACTCTTATGTTATATTTTTTCAAAGTTTCTGCAAATTTATTTATCGTTTTATNTTCTGATCGCTTATAATTTCCTAAAATTTGATTAAAAGGAATNAAGTTAACTTTACAATTAAAGTTTTTTANTAATTTAGATAGTTCTATAGCATTTTCTTCTGAATCATTTATCCCATTTAGTAAAACATACTCAAACATAATTACTCTTGATCTAAAAAAATTATAATTTTTTAATGATGATATTAATTTATTTATATTCCATTTTTTATTAATTGGCATAATTTTATCTCTTATTAAATCATTNGGAGCATTTAAAGATACAGCTAATTTATATTTATGTTTTTCTTTTATAAATAAATCGATTTGTGGTAAAACCCCAGCTGTAGATATTGTTATACGTTTAGTTCCCAGGTTAAATGCTTTATGATTTGTAAATATTTTACAAGATTCGATGACATTCCTGTAATTTAAAAAAGGCTCTCCCATTCCCATAAAAACTATATTTGTTATTGGTATATTTGTGTTTTTTTTAACTTTAATTAATTGTTCTACTATTTCACCAACTTTTAAATTTCTATCAATACCCATTTTGCCAGTAGCGCAAAAGTCGCAATCAACATTGCATCCAATTTGAGAAGAAATGCAAACTGTATGTCTATTAGAATCAATCATACTTACTGATTCAATAAGTTTATAATCTTTTGTTTCGAATAAAAATTTTATTGTTTTATCAATTTTAGAGATTGACTTTTTTTTAATTTTCAGTAAATTGATATCACAATCATTATTTATCTTTTCCTTCAATTTTTTTGGGATATTGCTAACATTACCTAACTCTTGATTATTATTTTTATAGAGCCATCTAAATATTTGCTCGCCATGAAATTTTGGGAAATCATTTGATAAGCAATAATCTTCAAGTTCATTTTGATTCATTCCCATTAATGTTATCTTTTTATTCATTTTTAATATTCAATTGGTAATAGTTATTAATTATTATTAATCTAAATGATAGTTTATTAATAATTAATATAAAAAATCTAAAGGTTTAATATGGATAATATAAAGTTACTTAAAAAATTGAATGAACAAAAAAGTCTTTTTTACGATGAAATTGGGAAGGTTATAATTGGTCAAGATGATGTTATAGAGCATATATTTATAGCTATGTTATGTAAAGGACATATATTGTTAGAAGGTGTTCCTGGCCTTGGTAAAACTTTAATAATTAAAACAATTTCAGAGGTTTTAGATTTAGATTTTAATAGAATACAATTCACTCCTGATTTAATGCCTTCTGATATAACTGGTACGGAAATTATTAATCAAAACTTGGAAACGGGTAATAGAGAGTTAAAATTTATTAAAGGTCCTATATTTTCGAATATTGTTTTAGCTGATGAAATCAATAGAACTCCTCCAAAAACACAATCTGCACTTTTAGAGGCTATGCAAGAATACTGTGTGACAACCGGTGGTCAAACATATGATATAGATAAGCCATTTTTTGTATTAGCAACACAAAATCCCATTGAACAAGAGGGTACATATCCTCTACCTGAAGCTCAGTTAGATAGATTTATGTTTAATGTTCTTATTGACTATCCACCGTTTGATGATGAGCTTGATATTGTTAAATCAAATACTTCATTAAATTCGAATAAAATAAAAAAAATAATTAATTCTAAAGAATTAACTGATTATCAAAATTTAGTGAAAAATGTACCTGTATCAGACAATGTTATAAAATATGCTGTGAACTTAGTCCATAATACAAGACCTTCAGGTGAGTGCCTTGAAATTACAAAAAAATATATAGACTGGGGTGCTGGTCCAAGAGCTAGTTCTTTTTTAATTCTTGCTGCTAAGGCTCAAGCTTTATTACTTGGTAAAGCAACACCCGATATTGATGATGTAAAGAAAGTAGCTATTCCTGTTTTAAGGCATAGGATAATTCTAAATTTTAATGCGGAAGCCGAAGGAATTAAGATAGATGATGTTCTAAATGAATTATCTAATCAGAAATGAAAAAAGAATATAAAAAATATTTAAATCCATCACTAATTAGTAAAATTGAGAATCTATCTCTTAGAGCTAAGTTAGTTGTTGAAGGATTTATAATTGGAATGCATAAAAGTCCTTATCATGGTTTTTCTGTAGAATTTTCAGAGCATAGACCGTATGGCTTTGGTGATGAAATCAAATATATAGACTGGAAATTATGGGGGAAGACAGATCGATTCTATATTAAACAGTTTGAGGAAGAAACAAATTTAAAGTGTCATATAATATTGGATAAGAGTTCCTCTATGAATTTTGGATCTAAGAATATAACTAAATTTGAGTATTCTAAATTGATTTCTGCTGCCATGTCTTACCTGATGATTAAACAGCAAGATGCAGTAGGATTAACAACTTTCGATCAAAGAATAAATACAATAATTAAACCAAAATCAAAAGTTAATCATTTGAATTTATTGCTAAAAACGTTGCATAACTCAAATACTGGTGGTGAGACAAATATCTCAAACTTACTACATGGTCTTGCTGAGTCTATAAATAAAAAAGGATTAATAATCTTAATTTCTGATTTATTAGATGATGAAAAAAGAGTAATGGAATCTCTTAGACATTTTAGATATAGAGGTCACGAAATCATAGTTTTTCATATAGTTGACCCTAAAGAAAAAAATCTAGATTATAATGAGAATATAAATTTTATCGACCTTGAAAATAATTACAATATTGTTGCTGATTCAAGATTAGTTAAAGATAAATATAATAAGGCATTTAGAGATTTTTCAGACTTTTATAAAAAAGAATGTCTTAGAGATAAGATTGATTATAATTTAATCAGCACATCAGATTCGCTTGATAAAACTTTACTCCAATATCTAATTAGAAGAAGTCAAATAAATAAGTAATTACAATTTTTCTTCTAAAGCAGGGATAAATAATTTTCTTAGCTGCTTAATTACTTTACTTAATTCTTTTGCATAATTTGAACTAGTTTTATCATCAGGATTAAATCCGCTAGCATCAAAAAACTTTTCTTTAGCTATTGATAAATATTCTTGTGCTGACTCTGCATCATCCAAAGTTTTCTTGATTAATTCTTTATCATCTGTAGCAGATTGTATGACATCGGCAACATTATTATAAAGTTCATAGCCAATATATCTATAGCATACAGCCAAATTATAACATGTCTCAGATAATACAAGATCTTCTGTATCTGTATTTTCATATAGTTTATCAAATAGCTGTGAACCAAATTCAATTGCCTGATTATAATCTTCTTTATCAATATAAATCATAAAGATCTCTTTTTCAACTAATAGATTTAGTTTCTCATCATCTGTTTTAATTTGTTGTAAAGATGAGATTGCCAAATCATAATTTTTTGATTCTCTAGCATATTTTGATTTTCTGAAGATTAAATTTTGGTTGGTTGGATTTATACTGAATCCTTTATCTAGGTATTGCATTGTTTTATCCATATCACCTCTATCATATGACATGTCAGATAAAGCAATGTAGTTCTCTACAAGAGTAGGATTTAATTCCATTGAGAATAAAAATTTAGACATGGCTTTATTTTTTTTGCCCCTATTTAGAAGTTTAATTCCATCGTTGTGAATTGTTGATGCTTCATTTTTAATTGCTTGATGGACTGTTGTAATTTCTACACCTCCTGATTTAAAAGGTCTTTCTAAGTTTGCATCTGCTCTATCTAGCGCAAGTTTAAACATTTCAGCAACCTTATCCATTTTTTTCTGAGGACGATATACTTCGTTAGCTAAAAACCAAGGAACTTGAGAGTTATCAGGCTCCATATCTAGAGCGATTACTCCCCACTTTTCAGCTTCAACTAAATTATCTTCAATCCTAGCATATGTTCTAGCAGAATTGAACTCCATACTCATTGACCCTATACAAGAGTATAAAAATAAAATTATCATGCTTGTTAGTAAGTATCTAAGTAAAATCATAAGTCTCCCAAAATAATATAAAATTATTAACTGTAAATTATATAAATTTAAGCAAATAAATTTAAAAAAAATAATTTATTATAGAGAGAAAGAAAATATGATATTAGATAATTTGTGGATGATGATCAGTGAGTTTGCTCCTTATTTAATTTTGGGGTTTTTTATATCTGGTTTATTATCTGAGTTCTTAACAGTTGAAATTGTACAAAAGTATTTAGGATCTGATTCTTTATTTTCTGTTTTTTTAGCATCATTACTTGGTGTTCCAATTCCTCTATGTTCGTGTGGGGTCATCCCGGTCTCAGCTTATTTATCTAAGAATGGTGCTAGTAAGGGCTCAGTAACATCTTTTTTAATATCCACTCCACAAACAGGTATCGATAGTATATTTATCACTTATGCAATGTTGGGTCCTGTTTTTGCAATCTATAGACCTTTTATAGCATTTATATCAGGGGTTTTAGGTGGTGCTTTAGTTCATTTTAATGATGATAAGAAAAGTGAGATAGTTGAAGAAAGCTGTGAAGATGATTGTTGCGAAGAAGAATCTAAATCAAAAATTTATAATGTATTTAATTATGGATTTGTGAAACTACCTATGGATATTGCAGGGCCATTAATTTTTGGAGTGATATTTTCTTCTTTAATATTAGTTTTTATTCCTCCTGATTATTTTGATATGGTTGGTTCTGGTATTTTGGGTATGTTTATTATGTTGATTTTAGGTCTTCCAACATATGTTTGTGCAACAGCATCTGTCCCTATTGCATTTGCCTTACACTCATCTGGTTTTTCTATGGGAGCTGTTTTAGTTTTTTTAATGTCAGGGCCAGCAACAAATATAGCAACCATGTCAGTTATTTATAAAATTTTGGGCAAAAAGAATTTATTAATCTATTTGTTAACAATAATACTAAGTTCAATCAGTTTTGGTTTATTGTTTGACTTTATTTTTCCGGGTTTGAGTGTTTTAGATAGTGGTTATACTGTTAACCATTTACTAGGATCTAATATCAAGTTCATTTTATCATTATCGTTAATTATTATTTTATTAAATGCTTTAAGAATTAAATATTTTCCTAGCAAAAAAATAAATAATATAAATGCTGAGGAAATATTTATAGATGGTATGACATGTAATCATTGTGTTGATTCTGTTAGAAAAAGTCTAAAAAATATTAAAGATGTTAAAGATATTGATATTGATTTAGCTAGCGGAAAACTTTCCTATAATGGGCCTTCGAATGCAAAGAAAAATATAGAAAAAAGTATTCTTTCTTTGGGATTTAAAATTAAAAATTAATAAATTGAAATGCTATTCTTAAGAGGAATTCGGTGAAAGTCCGAAACTGTCGCGCAACTGTATTTCAGAAATGATAAGTCAGATACTCTTAAAATCACATCCCTTCGCGATAAAGGGTTTGTGGTTCAAAAATAATTTCGCTTTAAGGAGATTTTCAAATGAAAAGAACGTTCTTTTTGTTATCCGTTTTATTTCTTGCTACATCTTGTGATGATAGTTCAAGTGTATCAGGGCCAACTACAAGTAGTAGTTATACTTTTGTTGCTTGTGAAGGCAATTTTGGTGCGAGTGATGGAACGGTATATGTAATAGATGAGCATGGAAATACATCAAATATTGGTTCGCTTGGCGATGTTGTTCAATCAGTGGAGGTTTCAGGTGATAAGTTGTTTGTTATAGTTAATAATAGTCACAGAATAATGGTTTACGATATTTCTGAAACAGGAATTAGTGAGCCGGGTATAGAAATCCAAACTGGAAATTCATCACCAAGAGAAATGGTTGTTTTAAATAATAAGGTTTATTTTACTAACTGGAATACGCAAGACGTTAAGGTTTTAAATTTAGTTACTTATCAGCTTGAATCACCATTGTTATTATCGGGCTTGCCTGAAGATATAATTACGGATGGAGATTATTTGTATGTATCTATGCCTAATTTAGCACTGTATGATCAAAATCTTGGTTCAAATGTAGTTAAGATTGACCCTGAGTCTATGTCTGTTTTAGAAACTTATGATGTTGGTTTGGGTCCAGAATCATTATTGATTCTAAATGATGAAATTTATATCGCTAGAAAAAACTATAGTACTGATTGGTATACGACTTATTATGGATCATCTAAGATATCTAATGGCAGTGTCACGTCTTTAGATTATGGAGCTGGTGTTGCTTGTGGAGGTTCAATTTTAGTAAGTAATAATACTGTCTACAGGACCTATGATGGAGGTGTTGCGCCATTAGATGCAAGTAGTCTTGAAATAAATGCAATGGGAAGAATAGGTAGTTATGGCTCCTCAATTTATCATGCTGAATCAATTGATGGTTTAATATGGTTAGGCTTGACAGATAATACTGTTAGAGTTATGAATTCTGCTGGAGCTGAGGTTGGGTTTTACAGTGTAGGGGCATACCCTGGAGATTTTGCTGTATGGAATAACCAAAATCAATAAAAGACAAAATGTCACTATAAAATGACATAATGACATTAATTTATGACATTATACCATAGTTTGAGTTGAATTTAAAGTTTGGTACCTTATTTGAATTAATATTGTTTGAATTTTAAAAACAGTTTTAATAAAATAATAAAGGAGAAAAAATGAAACTTATAACATGGAATTCAACAGCAAGACCGATTAGTATCTTTAATGATTTTGATAACTTTCTTAATGATTTTTCATCATCATTGAACTACTCTTCATCTTGGGAGCCTAAGTTTGAAGTTTTAAATACAGATACAATGTACTGTATAAGAGCTGAAATACCAGGTATGAGTAAAAAAGATATAGATATAGAATTAGAAAATAATACTTTATCAATATCTGGTGATAGGAAATGGAATGATAAAGATCAGAACAACTATTCCGAATTTTCATATGGAAAGTTTTACAGAAGCTTTAATCTACCTGAAGGTGTTAAAGAAAATAATATAAAAGCATCTATGAAAGATGGGATTCTATCGGTTCAAGTTCCTAGAATAGAAAAAGTAAAACCTGAAGTTAAAAAAATTGCAATTAAATAAATATTGTAGTTTTAAATCAATAAAAAGCCCTGATTATCAGGGCTTTTTTATTATTAATAAATTATTAATGAAGAGTCTATTTGTTTTGACCACTCTACAATACCACCTGTTAAATTTTTAGGATTTTTAAAATTATTTTTGATTAAAAACTCGCAAACTTTTTCAGATCTAATACCTGATTTACATAAGACAACTATTTCTTTATCTTTATCAAGCTTATCTATATTTTCAGGTATTGTATTCATAGGAATATGGATAGATCCCTGAATGTTTGATAGAAAATATTCTCTATCTGTTCTAACATCTAATAAAATAAAATCATCTTTATTTTTTAATTTTTTATCTAGTGCTTGTACATCTATTACTGGTACCATAATTACCTAAAATTAATTGAATTAAAGTTACTATAAATAATTATATTATATCAAATGGAATCAAATACTAATAAAGAAAATGTCCCTGTAGTATCTACTGGAGAGTGGGTTGCGAGTAAATTTTTACTTCTTATTCCTATAGTTAATATTATTTTTTTATTAGTTTGGGCATTTAATAAATCAGAAAATAAAAATAAATCGAATTGGGCAAAAGCTACTTTGATAGTTTATGTTTTAAGAGTATTTATTTATATTTTAATTATCTTAATGTTCTTCTCTTTTTTTGCTAGCTTATTTAACTCAGCTTACTATATCTAATCTTACAGGAATACTTTATAAACTAAATTAATATTTTTACCAGCTTCAGGAGTTATACTCTTGATTCTTGATAAATGATTGTAATATTCTTTATCAAATATATTATTAAACTGAATTGCAAAATCATTTGATTTATATTTACAAGATATAATAAAATCAGTTAGAAATGCTCCGGGGGTATATGTTTCAAACTCACCTAATCTATTTTGTTCATGAATTCTAGTTAATCTTAGTTTATAATTGATAAAATTTTTATTATAATCGAAAGATAGTATTTGTTTTGTTGGATTGATAAAAGATAGTGGTCTATTTATTGATTTATTATCACCTTCTACAAATGAAAAATTATAGTTGATAAATAATTTCTTAAAATTATATTTAAAATCAAATTCAACTCCTTTTATTTCAGCTTTACTTCCTCTTGTTTTATATTTATATAAAAAACCAAACTCTCCGCTGCCCCAATCTATAAAATCTGCACCTGCACATGGATGTGAAGTTCCTGATAAGGGATCCCATCCTAATGCTTCAGGACAGCTACCCATTTGCGCCATTTCATAATAATAAGGACTGTAATTATAAAATGTAATAAAAGAGAAATCAAATAAATCTCCATTAAAATCAATTGAATTTTCTATACCATAAATTTTTTCTACTTCTAAATTTGTATTCCCAATTTCATAAGCATAAGTTCCCAGGTGAGGACCATCAGAATATAATTCTTCAACTCGAGGTGGTCTCATTGTATGCATAATCCAACTATTTAATTCTATTTTATCTATACTTTTTTTAACACCAGCTGAAACTGATACAGTTCTAAAAATTCTTTTTTTAATTTCCAAAGGATCAATATTTACTTGAGAATACTGAAAAATACTATTATTAGGATTTGATTGCAAATAACCAAATCTAAAAGAGCTCAAAAAATTTAAATCAGAATTTGAAATTTCTTTATCTAAAAAACCATAAATTGATAATGAATTTTCACTCGTTGCAGGAGTTAAGTAAAAACCAGTAGGAGTAAATAACTTTTTATTAAATTCTAATCCAAGTACAGATTTTTTAGCATTAAATTCAATATTTAAATTATGTGTTTCTTTTGCTAAACCAACATGGTAATCACCTATGTTATAAAGTTCGAAGATATCATTATTATCTCTTTCTTCATTAACAAGCTCCAAATGAATATAATCAATATAGTTGTACTTTATATCAAATTGATTAAACATATTTAAACTTATATTATGTCGATAATTAATTTGAGCTGTTCTTTTATTTAGGAGAATATCTACTCCTGTTATATGTCCTCCAGGATTTGGAGGGATACCATAATTCATATTGAAATCTTCAATTTTAAAATTGATATATTTATTTTTTCGATAATTTGTAAAGCTTAGTTTATAATTATCAATATTAGATTGAGTGTTATCCAATTCACCAATTGAACTGGTTTCATTTTCAGTTTTTCTATTACTAACAAATATATTTATTTGATTATTTCTAAATGGTATATATAACATTGAATTACCATAAAGACCTTTGTTAAATGATTCTCCACCAATTGAAATTTTTTGATGAAATTTTCCAACACGTATATTTGGTGATCCTATTAAGCTTGTATTAACCACTCCTCCTATTGCGTTCATCCCAAATACTAATGATTTTGGACCTCTTATTATTTCAATTTGATTTACTTCTGACATATCTAATGTTATTACATGATCTATAGAAGATTGGGACAGGTCTCCTGTTTCGTTTCCATCATTAGTTAATAAAAATCTATCTCCAGAAAATCCTCTTAAAGATGGTTTGGAAACAACTGTTCCAAAAGAGTTTATACCTATATTTGGATAGTTTGTTAAGGTTGTTGCAATATTACCTTTAAGGTTTTCATTTAATTCTTTACCCGAAATACTTATATCAGAAATTTGACTTGATTCATCTTTATAGGAACTAATATTTACAGAATCATATTGCAAATCTTTTTTATTAATAAATATCGTTTCTAAATTAATAACATTACAAGTTTTACATGCTGGTTTTAATTGAAGTAAATCAACCAAAACCACTTTATCTTCATATCCAATAACTTTGATTTGTAAGTTAATTTTTTCTTTTTCAATATCTTTTAATAATAAAAGAAAATAGCCCTCATCATCGCTAGTAGTACCAATAGCTTTATTTTTCAAAAAAATATTTGCATCACTGATAGGTTCTAGTGAATTAAAATCTTGAATTTTTCCTGAAATATTTATTTCCTTACAAAGTAAAGAAAAATGAATTAAAAAGAATACAGATAATATTCTTATATGTCTAATGAATTTCATATATAAACTAG
>NZPQ01000008.1 GCA_002693365.1 Fidelibacterota bacterium | reverse complement strand
ATAAGATGAAAATAAACAGCAATACAACAGATACACCCAAAATACCTACAATACTATTCATTGCATTAAAAATACTAATACCAAAAAATCCTGAAAAGTTATTACTTAAAATTGGACTATTAATTGTATAAGCTATAAAACTCATTATCACTGATAAATAAAGTCCGATAAATAAAATATATAAGGTGTGATTAAACTTTATTTTTGATTTAAAATTTGATAAAAGTAAATAACCTAGAAATAAAAAAAATACTGGAAATATTATAGAAGTATACCCTAAAAAACTATAGTAATAGTGCGATATATATACACCAAATATACCTAAAAAATTATTCACATTTGAATCTGCTGATAATCCATATGGATTTTCTGTGAAATTATGACCCAATAAGCTTACAAAAGATATTATCGAAAATAATATTAATAATAAGCCAGAAATTTCTTTTTGTCTTTTATTCATAATTATTTNTGTAGACTAAAATTTTTAATGAAAGGTGGTTTAACAATTTCTCCTTTAAAATATTTATTTCTTATTTTTACATCAACTAATTTATTTGATCCAATATATTTAGATTTAATATATGCCATTGCAATACCTGTTTTTAAANTTAAAGAAAAAGATCCACTTGANATCTTACCAATTTTTTCATNATTAGCAAAAATTTCATATCCAGTTCTGGGAATAGCCTTATCTAACATTTTTATACATATTAATTGTTTATCAACACCATGAGACAATTGTTTTTCAATAATATCTTTACCAAAATATCTTTGTTTATTATTTACTATCCATTTTAAACCAGCTTGAANTGGAGTTATTTTTTCATTTATATCATTGCCATATAAACAGTATTTCATTTCAAGTCTTAAAAGGTCCCTGACAGCTAATCCACACGGAATAACTTCATTTGCTAAAAAATCATCCCAAATATAATTTATTATNTCGTGATTCGCTAATATTTCAAAACCTAATTCTCCAGTATAACCAGTTCTACTAATAAAAATTTTTTGTTTTTTATATTCATAATAATCGTGATAATAAAATTTAAGATTTATATTTTTATTTAATATTTTTTCTAAAACTAAGCGACTATTTGGTCCTTGAAGTGCTAATAATGAATAATCATCTGTTTTATTGTAAATATTACAATTAAAATTATTTTTCTCAATCATCCAATTAAATACATCATCTAAATTTGAAGCATTTACAATGAGTAAATAAGAGTTATTTTCAAATTTATATAAAATAACATCATCAATAACTCCNCCTAAATCATTACAAATAGCTGTATATTGTGCCTGATTATTGGATATATTCTCAACTTCATTAACGGTTAATAAAGATAAAAGTTTTTGAGATTCAGGTCCATTTATAAAAATTTCACCCATATGTGAAACATCAAATAAACCTACATTGTTTCTTACAGCATGATATTCATGCTGAATTCCATTTTTATAATTTATTGGCATCAAATATCCAGCGTAATCTAATATTTTAGCTTCTAACTTAAAGTGCTTATCATATAAAGATGTTTTTTTCATATCATCTTAACTTTTTTAAAGATTGTCTAATAAGTTCTTGAGTTTTTATTTCTAAATTCTTTGAAACAATATCATTTATAACTTTTTGTATTTCTTTTTCTTTATATCCAAGACTTAGAAGAGCTTGGAACGCATCTGTTCTTTCAAATTCAACTGGGTCAAATGGTAATTCTTCATCTGACCCTTTTGCAAATTTATCTTTCAACTCAATTATAATTAATTTAGCTGTTTTAGGACCTATTCCTGGCAAATCTGTTAAAACTTTGACTTCTCCTCCAATCAAACGTTTTTTAAATTCAGTAGGATTAACTGTTGATAATATAGATATTGCTTTTTTAGGGCCAATTCCAGACACACTAATAAGAGATACAAATAATTCTTTCTCTAAACTATCATTAAATCCATATAAATCTTGTGAATTTTCAGTAACATTAAAAAATGTATCAAGTAAAATATCATTAGATAATTCAGGTAATGTATTATATGTATTTAATGTAATATTTACTTTATAGCCTAAACCATTATTATCAATAATGACATAATTNGGATATTTTTTAATAAGTTTTCCAGAAATAAATTCAATCATAATTCATTTAATTTTATTTGATTNTTGTGACATAANGCAATTGCAAGAGCATCTGAAGCATCATCAGGAAAATCCATATTTTTTAAATTTAATTCTTGTGAAACCATGAATTTAACCTGTGATTTATCTGCATTTCCATTTCCAGTAATAGATTGTTTAATTTTCCTTGGTGAATATTCAAAAACNGGGATATTATTATTTGAAGCACANAACATTGAAACACCTCTTGCATGACCNAATAGTAAAGCTGATTTTACATTTTTACCAAAAAAAACTTCTTCAATTGATAAAATATTAGGACTATACTTTTTAATAATTAATGATAAATCATCATAAATTGTTTTTAGTCTATTGGATAACTTTTCCTTTTTATTTGGAGAAATTATACCAAAATCTACTACTTTCAAATTATTTTTACCGCTAATCTGAATTAGTCCATAGCCTGTATTGATTAAACCTGGATCAATTCCTAATATTACCATTTTAAATTATCTCAAAATTAGAATGAACTTTTTGAATGTCATCATGACTATCCAGCTGATCAATTAAATTTAAAATTTTTGATGAATCTTCACTATTTACTTCGACTATGTTTTTAGGAACTAGCCCTACTTCACCATCAATGTTAATGTTTTTTTGTTCCAGAATATTACTTATACTTCCAAATTTTTCAGGCTCTACTGTTAGTATATATTGATTTTCTTCAATACTAAAATCTTCAATATCTAAATCAAAAATCATATCTTCTTTAACATCATTTTTAGATAACGTAATAGTTCCTTTTTTTTCAAACATCCAATTTACACACCCTGATTCTCCCAAATTGCCGCCACTTTTTGTTAAAATATTTTTTATTTCGGAAACAGTTCTTTTTTTATTATCAGTTAAACACTCTAAAATAATAGCAACACCATTAGGACCATAACATTCATATATAATATCATCGTATTTTATTCCAGGTAAATCACCTGTACCTTTTTTTATTGCTCTTTCAATATTAGCAACGGGCATGTTTGCAGCTTTAGCTTTTTTTATAGCTAATCTTAATGAAGGGTTCATATCAGGGTTACCCCCAGAATCTCTTGCTGCTAATGTTATATCTTTTGACAATCTAGTAAATATAGCACCTCTTTTAGCATCTGCAGCACCTTTTTTACGTTTTATGGTTGACCATTTACTATGTCCAGACATAAGATATTATTTTTCTGAACTTTCTTTATCTATCGCTTTTTCAACTTCATCTTTAATTTCTGTTGATGCTTTTTTAAATTCGCTAATACCTTTGCCCAAACCTTTAGCTAATTCTGGTAATTTTTTTGCACCAAATAATAATAAAATCACAAATAATATTAATATAATCTCGCCGCCACCTAAACCAAACATTTATACTCCTTAATTTATTTAAAATACCTCAACAAATACCAAGATACAAACAATCCTAATATACTTACAATACTTAAATCAAAGAAAAAACCTAATTTAAATCTTAAAAAGCCTAATTCTACCCAGTTATTACTACTTGCACCAAAACCAAGTGAATGTGTTAATAAAAAAAAGTTTTTAACAACCCCATCAGGAATGAAGAAAGATACTAATAGACTGAAAATTGTTCCAAGCATCATACCAATTAATAAAACAAAAAAGATAAAACTAATTTTTTTATTCATTTCTATTTAAATCTCTCAATAATTGACTTAAAAATAAACTTACCATCATCAGAACCTAATATTTTATCACAAGCTCGCTCAGGATGAGGCATCATACCTAAAACATTACCATTTTCATTTATAATTCCAGCGATATCATTTTGAGAGCCATTTGGATTTTCTAAATATTTAAAAATAATTCTATTATTATCTTCTAATTTTTTTACTGTATCATCATCAGCAATGTAGTTTCCTTCTTTATGAGCAATAGGCATACTCAACATATCACCAACTTTTAATCTACTAGTAAAAATAGTAGAATCATTATGAACTTGTAGAGTAACATTTTGACTCAAAAATTTTATATTTTTATTATTTATTAGAGAACCAGGTAATAAACCACATTCTAATAAAATTTGGAAACCATTACATATTCCAATTATTGGAATACCTTTTTTAGATTTTAAAACTACCTCTTTCATAATTGGAGAAAATTTAGCAATTGCACCTGTTCTTAAATAATCACCATATGAAAATCCACCTGGAATTAATATCATATTATAAGAATCTAAATTAGAACTTTTATGCCAAACAAAATCCACCTCGATATTAAATAGATTTTTTAGCACAAAATAAGCATCATTATCACAATTAGACCCAGGAAATACTAAGACTGCACATTTATTCATTTATTATCTCGAATGAATAAGTTTGAGTATTTGGATTAACAAGTAACTTCTTGCAAGATTCATTAGCAATTTGATTTGCTTCATCTTTAGAAACATCACCAAATTCCATTTCAATATACTTACCAATTGTTAAAGAATTAATACCATTTATTCCAATTGAATTTAATGCTTTACCTGTTACTTTTCCTTGAGGATCCAGGATTCCATCTTTATATTTTATAAATATTTTTGCTTTCATATTTTACTTTCTTTATTTATTATAATTAATTAAAAATTTTATAACATTACCAAAAATATATAATGAAATAAATAATAATAATACGATATCATAGTCTCTATAATAAATTGATATAGCAAGTATTATTAAAAATAAAATTATTTTAAGTAAATCTTTATTATTTTGCTTATTTATCTTAAAGCTTATCAAAGGAAATTTTTCATAATTGACTTTTGACATAAGTAATAATGAGCTAAAAATGGAAATTAATAAAATCATAAATTGAATTTCAAAAATCCAACTTAATGATTCATAAACTATTCTTTCAAATTTATTAAATCCCAGAATAAATCTTATTGGAGCATTATTGACAAACAAAATCAAAGAACAAATTAAAATAGCATTTGAAGGTGTTGGAAGACCTAAGTATTTGTCTGAATCTCTCATTTCCTCTAAAGCATTATATTTTGCTAGCCTTATAGCTCCAAATATTAATGGAAATGAACTCAAAATAATCAAATATGTCAAATTTAAATATTGAGGAAATGTTACTTTGTAATAAACAAAAATTAAAAATGATGGAACTAAACAAAAAGATACTAAATCTGCTAACGAATCAATTTCTTTTCCAAATTCACTTGAAACATCAAGTTTTCTTGCAACTTTTCCATCAATTGAATCTAATATACAACCTATTAATATTAAATAACATGAAGTTGATATATAACTTATATCACTATTTATACTCATAGCTAAAAGAACTAGAGAAACAAAACCTAGAAATAAATTAATAATTGTTATAAAGCTAGGAAGTATTTTTTTTATTGAAAAATTCATTTTAATAGTTCAATTTTTGATAAATTTCTTTCAATTCTACTTTGTACATTACCCACACTAGGTACAAAATCTTCTCCTAATAACTTTTTATACAACTCCATATATTTTTCTGATAATAAAATCCTAATATCATCAGTTAATTTTGGAGGAATACCTTCTCCTTGAAATCCTTTTTCAATCAGCCATTTTCTGATATTTTCTTTATCGAGCATTTTTTGGCCAATACCTTTGTTATATCTATCAATATATTCATCTTTAACCCAATATCTACTTGAATCTGGTGTATGAATTTCATCAATTACAATAAGCTCATCATCATAAACACCAAATTCATATTTAGTATCTACTAAAATTAGACCCATTTTATTTGCCCATTTTTGACCCGCGTCAAATAATTGCAACGCATACTTTTCAGCTTTACTATAAATTTTTTCATCTACTAAAGAGTTAACTATCTTTTCTCTTGAAATTGGTTCATCATGTAAACCATATTCAGCTTTAGTTGAAGGAGTTAGTATAGGTTTATCAAATTCTTGATTTTCTTTAAGATTTTCAGGTAACATAAAACCATACTGTCCATTAATTCCTTGTTTGTACTCTCTCCATAAACTTCCTGTAATATATTGTCTTACTATAACCTCTACAGGTAGTGTTTTAGCTTTTTTAGTGATTAGAACTTGTTCATCAGGAGAAGAAATAAAATGATTTGGTACAATATCTTTCGTTTTATTAAACCAAAAGCATGCAATTTCATTTAATATTTGCCCTTTAAATGGAATGGTTCCTAAAATATGGTCAAAAGCAGATACCCTATCGCTAGTTATCATTACAATTTTGTCATCTAGATAAAAATTTTCTCTAACTTTCCCACTATAATGATCGTCACTAATTTTTAAATCTATTTTTTCAAGGGTGTTATCTAATTGACTTTTAATTGATTCTATCATTTTAAATTTATCCTTTTATATATTTTGTTAATATTTATCATTATTTTTTCTAAATTGAAAAGCATATCTAAATCCTTTTCATTTAAATACTTATTAATTACTTCATCTTTTAATAATAATTCTTTAAAATCATATTTTTCTTCCCAAACTTTCATTGCATTTTTTTGTACAATTTTATATGCGTCTTCTCTTTTCAAACCTTTTTTAATCAAAGCAATTAAGACTTCCTGGCTAAAAATAAGACCATTTGTAAGATTGATATTTTTCATCATATTTTTGGGGTATACATTAAAATTTTTAAACAAAAATGTCATTTTTTCAAGCATATAATCAGCAAGAGATGTAGAATCTGGTAAAATTATTCTTTCAACAGATGAATGTGATATATCTCTTTCATGCCATAGAGCAATATTTTCCATAGCAGCATGAGCATTTGTCCTTAATAAACGTGCAAATCCAGTCATTCTTTCCGTAACAATTGGATTTCTCTTGTGGGGCATAGCTGAAGATCCTTTTTGACCTTTTAAGAAATACTCTTCAACCTCAAGAACTTCTGTTCTTTGTAAATGTCTGATTTCTATAGCAATTTTCTCAATAGTTGAACCGATTAATGCAAGTGTTGTTAAGAATTCTGCATGATGATCTCTTTGAATAACTTGATTTGAAACTGTTTCTACATCTAATCCTAATTTTTTACAAACTTTCTTCTCAATGGATGGATCAATATGTTGATATGTACCAACTGCTCCAGATATTTGACCTACACAAATATTTTTCAAAGCATTTTCCCACCTAAATATGCATCTTTTTATATCCTCACTCCATAATGCATTTTTCAAACCAAACGTTATTGGTTCAGCATGCACTCCATGAGAACGTCCAATTTGAAAAGTTTTTTTATACTTAATTGCATTATCTTTTAAAACTGAATGGAAATCATTCAATTTTTTTAAAATTATCTCACCTGACTCTTTGCATTGTAGAGCCAATGAAGTATCAAGTAGATCAGAAGATGTCATTCCCATATGTAAATATCTTGAATCAGGACCAATATTTTCAGCAAGATTTGTTAAAAATGCAATAACATCATGCCTAGTCTCTTTCTCAATTTCTAGCACTCTATCTACTGAAAATTTTGATTTCTTCTTAATAGTTTCAAAAGATTTTTTAGGAACAATACCCATATCCATCATTACTTCAGCTACAGCTATTTCTACTTTTTCCCAAGTCTTAAATCTATTATGATCAGACCAGATTCTTTTCATATCTTTTGTGAAGTATCTATCTATCATCGAACATCCCTATATGTTTAGAAGTGAAATTGAATTAAATTCAATATATAAATATATTATAAATTAGTAATTTTTTAAACAAAGATTTTTAATAATTTACCTTTAATAAATATAGGCCTAATGCAGGTGCTGTAATCACTCTTTTATTAGAATTTGGCTTATCTAATAAATTATTAAAATCTTGTACTGATAATCTATTTTTTGAAACTTCAAGCATTGTACCAACTAACATTCTTACCATATGATGTAAGAATCTATCTGATTTTACTTTAAAATAAATAATATCATCTAATTGATTCCAAGATGATTTTATTACATTACATAAATTATTTTTTTTCAAAGAAGTTGCCTTACAAAAATTACTAAAATCATGCTTGCCTAAAATAATTTTTGAGCACTCTTTTAATATTTCTAAATCTAAATTATAATTTTGATACCATGTATATTTTCTTAAGAAAGGTGAAAATTTTGTTGATATTTTATAAACGTATTCTCTGCTTACTGCTGAAAATCTTGANTGNAAATTTTCGTCNNCATTTTGACNATCTAAAACATGAATATCTTTTTTAATTTTTGAATTTANNGCTCTCATAATTTGNTTAGAATTCATATTAGTATCATTAATTAAAAAATTAGCAACTTGACCTATTGCGTGAACNCCAGAATCTGTTCTTCCAGAGCCATATAGNTTTATATTGTCTTTATTAAAAGTATTACAAATAACTCTTTCTAGTTCNCTTTGTATAGTTCTTTCAANNGGCTGAGTTTGCCATCCTGAAAAACTTGATCCATCATATGATATAGTTAGTTTAAAATTCATTTAATTAAAATTACTTATATAAATCTTTATTAAATTATAAACAATAATGTTATCAAATTTATACAATCTAATATTAATTCCTTGGCTTATTTTAGCTATAATTTCATTTTTATTGCTTTTTAAAATCACAGCTCCCTATGGAAAATTTTCAGATAGAAAATATGGAGTTTTGATTAATTATAAACTTGGCTGGTTTATTCAAGAAATAATCTCTCCGCTATTTTTATTTTATTTCTTTTATATTGGTGATATTGAAAAGACATTTATTCATTGGTTTTTAATAATAATATGGATAGTTCACTACGTCAATAGAAGTATTATTTTCCCTCTTAGATTGAAAAAATCATCAAAAATGCCAATATCTGTAATCCTTTCAGCAATCTTTTTTAATATTATAAATGGATTTACAAACGGATATTACTTAGGTAATTTAGCTGCTTTCTCAGATGAATATTTTCTAAATATTAATTTTATAATGGGTTTATTATTTTTTATTATTGGTGTTTCAATTAATGTTAATGCAGATAATATCTTGATAAAGATTAGAAATCAAAATAAAGGATACCAAATTCCAAAAGGTAAATTATATAATTTAATTTCATGCCCAAACTATTTTGGAGAAATGATTGAATGGATCGGATTTGCATTAATGTGCTGGTCCTTACCAAGTTTATTGTTTGCAATATGGACAATTGCAAATCTATTCCCAAGAGCAATCGCTCAGCATAAATGGTATAAAAATAAATTTGATTATCCCTCAAATAGAAAAGCTATTATTCCATATATCTTTTAGTTTACTAGTATGCATAATTTTAGACAAAAAATTATTCCAAACTCATCAATCAATTTAGAAATTGAAATTTTGTCAATAATTGAAAATATTGAGCTAAATAAATTTCTTAAAACATATAAAATCAGTAATCTTTGGAATGGAAAATTTTTTATTAAAAGAATAATAAAAAAAATTTTTAAATATCAATTGTCTAGTAATATTAAATGGGATAATAGTTTCTGGGATTTAGTAACAGTCAGTCTAGTTTCGATTGATATAAAAGTCAATAAAAATAATCTAATAACTCAATTAGAAAATTATGCAAATAAAAAAAGATACAATGATATCAAAAAATACAAAAAATTACTTTTAAAAAAAGATATGGGAAATCCTCTCTATATTACTGGTAAAGCTCTAAATTTAATTGGAGCAAAAATTAAAAATGATGATATTTATATTTTAGATGGCTCAAGACGATTAATAGCTAATATATTAAATCATTCTAAGCCTAATATTTTATTAATTGATACTAAGGAAAAATCAATTGGATAAAGAAAATATATACAAAATATCTATTACTAATAATCAATTACTTCTTGATATCAAAGATAGAGTTGAAAAAAAGATACCAAGCTCAATTATAAGAAAAAGTGATGGAGAAAATGTTGTAATTGGCTATAAAAATATTAAGGGAATAAGATTAATAAAATATCTTAAAAAATTAAGACATTTCAATATAAGTTATACAAATATTTCTTTTCAAAAATTTTTCAGGAAAGAACTAATCAATTCATTTCATGAAGCAGACTACATTGGAGTACCTGTAAAATATTTTTACTATGGATATACCAGTAGCGTAAGAAAATTTGAGCCCGAAATAACAGAATATTTTTCGTTCAATAAAGAAAGATATGTTGATAATCATTTTCAACTCGAATTTATAAAACTACCTAATAAAAACAATCTTAAAAACCCAATAGCTGAAAAATTAATCTCCAACAAAAAAATTGGCCTTATTTCACATTTCAATCTAAATTCATTTTTTCTTAAATTTAATTCAAAGGTTTTATTTCAAAAATCAATACCAAAAAGAGATTTAAGAAAATTTAATTTAAAAATGAATAGAAAAAAGTATAATGATGTTATAAATTTCATAAAATTAAATGCAGATAAAGTAGATATATGGTATTTAGCTGCAGGAGCATATGCAAAACCATTTAGTAACTATATAAAAAAATATAACGGTATTGCAATTGATTTGGGTTCTGTTGTTGATACATGGGTAAATGAATTCCACAGTAGAAAATTTTTACGTAATGAAGAATGGAAAACTCAATGAAAAAAAACAAATCTTTAAAAAAAAGTATAATAATATCATGTATTATTTGTTTATCATATTTATTTTTATGCTCATATCTTAATACCGCTTATCACATTGAATTTATATTTATTATTTTCCTTATAAATTATATATTTTCTAAACTTTATTCATTCGATGAAATAAGAACATCTTACAAACAACTTGAAATATTGATTCCGCTATTTAATGATTTAAATATAACAAAAAAATTACCTAGCACAAGGGGTTATGCTGCAAGCCCTGATTATTTATATAAAATTAAAGAAACTATAGAAGAAAATAAACCAAATCTTATACTTGAAGCAGGATCAGGAGTATCAACTTTAATTACTGCTTACTGTTTAGAGAAAATAGGCAAAGGTAAAATTATATCATTAGATCATAATGAAAAATATGCAAATCAAACTAGAGATGAATTAAAAAAACATAATCTTTGCAAATATGCAGATATCATTTATGCACCATTAAAAAAATATGATTTAAGTAAAAACAAATCCTTAAAATGGTATAATATTGATAATTGTGAAATTAAAGAAAATATTGATTTGTTTATTATAGATGGACCTCCAGTAAATACTAAAAGTTCTAAATTACCAAGATATCCAGCAATACCTTTGATGTTAGATAAAATGAAAGTTGGCACAACTATAATTTTAGATGATGCAAGAAGAGAAAATGAACAAAAAACTTTAAAACTATGGGAAAAAGAATATAGTTCATTTGAATTTAACTATCTTGATGACAATGATAAGGGCATTGCAATAATCAAAAAAATAAAATGATTACTTTTTACCATCTATAAGTGATTGGACTATAGAAGGATCTGCTAAAGTAGAAATATCACCTAAATCATTAATATTATTTTCAGAAATTTTTCTTAATATTCTTCTCATTATTTTGCCTGACCTTGTTTTTGGTAATCCTTTAGAAAATTGTATTTTATCAATATTTGCATGTGGTCCAATAATTGTTTTAACATTTTTTACAATCTCTTTTTCAATATTTTTTGAAGGTAAAATACCTGTCATTAAGGTTACATAAGCATAAATTCCTTGTCCTTTTATTTCGTGAGGAAAACCAACAACAGCAGCTTCTGCTACATTTTTATGTTCTCCAATTGCACCTTCAATTTCAGCAGTACCTAACCTATGACCTGAAACATTTAAGACATCATCAACTCTTCCTGTAATCCAATAATCACCATCTTTATCTCTTTTTGCACCATCTCCAGTAAAATAAAAACCTTTAAACTGAGAAAAATAAGTATCAAAAAATCTTTGATGATTTCCATAGACTGTTCTCATTTGTCCAGGCCATGATTTCTTAATAGCTAATAAACCTTCTGCTGGATTTTCTTTAATCTCATTTCCATTATTATCTAAAATAACTGGTTCAATTCCAAAAAAAGGCTTTAAAGCTGAACCGGGTTTAAAATCATTTGATGTTGGTAAAGGAGTAATTAAAATACCACCAGTTTCTGTTTGCCACCATGTATCAACAATAGGACATTTTTTCTCTCCAACAATTTCAAAATACCAATCCCATTCAGGTTTTTTAATTGTTTCTCCAACAGAGCCTAATAACTTCAATGAAGACCTATCCGTACTTTTGACAAAATCATTTCCTTCTTTCATTAAAGCTCTTAATGCTGTTGGTGCAGTATAAAATATATTAACTTTGTGTTTTTCTATAATTTGCCAAAACCTACTAAAATCCGGATAATTAGGAACACCTTCAAACATTAAGGTAGTAGCGTTATTTGATAATGGCCCATAAATAATATAAGAGTGACCTGTTATCCAACCTATGTCAGCTGTACACCAATAAATATCATTTTTATGGTAATCAAAAATAACTTCGTGAGTATATGAAGCATAGACTAAATATCCACCAGTAGTGTGGAGAACACCCTTTGGTGTTCCTGTAGAACCAGATGTATATAATATAAATAAAGGATCTTCTGAATCCATCCATTCTGGTTCACAAACTTTCGAAATATTTGACATTTCTTCGTGCCACCACAAATCTCTATTTTTATCCATATTAATATCACTTGAAGTTCTTTTAACAACAAATACTTTTTCAATCGTAGGGCAATCCAAAAGAGCTTTATCAACATTTTCTTTCATTGGAATATCTACTTTCAAACCTCTTACACCTGTATCTTGAGTAATAACAACCTTACATCCTGAATCATTTATTCTATCTTTTAATGAATTAGAAGAAAATGCACCAAAAACAATAGAATGAATTGCTCCAATCCTAGAACATGCAAGCATAGCAATAGCTAATTCAGGTATCATCTGCATATAAATAC
>NZPQ01000007.1 GCA_002693365.1 Fidelibacterota bacterium | reverse complement strand
TCACATATTATAAATATAGCTAGTGCATCTGGTTTTACTGCATTACCAAACGGTGCTACTTATGCATCAAGTAAGGCAGCTGTAACTAATCTATCTGAATCGTTAATAAATGAATTAAAGCAAAACAAAATCAATCATGTTGGTATGACAATTGTATGCCCAGCATATGTTAACACCGGTATGTTTGATGGTGTTAAAGAGCCATTATTTATTCCAATGCTTAAACCAGAAAAATTAGCTTATAAAATTGTTAGGGCTGTTTCTAAAAACAAAAGGTTTGTTTTAGAGCCAGCATTTATAAAGTTTATACCAATACTAAAAGCACTTACTCCTTATTTCTTTTTTGATTTTCTAGGAAAAATATTGGGCGGGTATAGTAGCATGAATTTTTGGACAGGAAGGAAAAAATAAAACGTGAAATTATTTTTAATACATACAGGATATTATGATAAAAATATTGGTGATGGTTTTTATGAACAACATTCAAATATTTTTATAACTGCTAAAGATGCATTTTCAGCTAGAGAGAAAGTAAAAAAAAATAAAGAGTATATGACAAAAAAAATGCATATTGATGGAATTAAAGAAATTGAAAATATCGATGGATATGATATAATTCTAAAAAAAAATCAAAATAAGGAAAAGATAACAAATTATAATCATTACCAAGTAAGATTTTTAAAATCAAATAAATAATTATATTTATAAATTATTGTAAAATGATTAAAAGAAATTGGAAAACATAATATGAAGTTATTACTAAAATTAGTTTTTATTTTAACGATTAATAATTTATATGCAGCAACACCTTATGTAGATAATCAATTAATAGTAAAATTTAGTTNAGGTCTAGATGANAAAAATATATCTCAAAAATTAGAAAAAACAGATTTTATTTTGAAGCAAATTCTTGTTAAAAAATTAAATATATGGCTTATTGAATTGAATTCAAAAAATAAAACTATTTTTGAACATTTAGAAGAAATCTCTAATTTTGATTTTGTTGATTATGTCCAGTTAGATCACAAGGTTAGCCAACGTGAAATACCAAATGATCCATATTTCAGCCAAATGTGGGGATTAAATAATACTGGCCAAAATGGTGGTCAGTTTGATGGTGATATTGATGCTATAGAAGCATGGGATATTACAACCGGTGGTTTAACTTCAATCGGAGATGAAATTGTAGTGGCAGTTGTTGATGGAGGTGTTGATATCAATCATCCTGATCTTATTAGTAACATATGGGTTAATGAAAATGAGATTCCTAATAATGGTATAGATGATGATGGAAATGGATATGTCGATGACATAAATGGATGGGATGCTTANAGTAATGATGGAAGTATACCATCAGATAATCATGGTACACACGTTGCTGGAACGATTGGTGCTAAGGGGAATAATAATTCAGATGTAGTAGGTATAAACTGGAATGTAAAAATCATGTCTGTTGCTGGATCCTCAGGATCAACATCAACTATTAGTCTTGCATATGGATATATATTAGATCAAAAGTCATTATGGTTATCTTCTAATGGTGAATTTGGGGCAAATGTTGTTGCAACAAACAGTAGCTTTGGAGTTGATAATGCAAATTGCAATTCAGGGTCTTATCCAGTATGGAATGATTTATATGATGCAATGGGACAAGTTGGAATATTGAGCGCAGCTGCAACAACCAATAGTAATCAAAATGTCGATCAAGTTGGAGATGTTCCAACAGGATGCAATAGTGACTGGGTTATTTCTGTAACAAATACAACTCGCAATGATATCAAATATAATAGCGCTGGCTATGGTGCTAATAATATTGATTTGGGCGCACCTGGTACAGATATTTGCAGTACTGTATCTGGAGGTGTTTCTTGTTCTTACACTGGGACTTCTATGGCAACACCGCATGTAGCTGGAGCAGTTGGTTTAATGCATGCTGGAGCTTCGATAGCTTTTGCACAAGATTGTATTAATAATCCTGCTGCTTGCTCTTTAGAAATAAAAAATGTATTATTAAATACAGTTGATATTCTTCCAAGTTTAGATGGAATAACCGTAAGTGGAGGAAGATTAAATCTTTTTAATGCTTTACAGGAAATTAGTGGNCCAAGTCCTAATTTAGATTTTAGTCCTGGAGAATTTACTTTTCAAATTAATCAAGGAGATTTGGAAAATGATATATTAACTTTATTTAATAACGGTGAGGATAATTCTATTTTGTCTTATCAATTAAAAGTTTCACCATTTTTGGGTATGAACGAATCTGATAATTATGGAAATATTTGGTCAGACTCAGAAACTGAATTGTTTGATTATGAATGGATTGATATTTCAGAAATTGGAACANTATATTCTTTCCCTAATAACGATGATTTTGGNCAGGAACTATCATTAGATTTTGATTTTCCATTTTATGGTAATAATTATAATATAATTAGAATAAATCCAAATGGTTGGATAGGNTTTGGTGATNATAGCAANGAATGGGATAATCAACANCTACCTTCAAGCTCTGCNCCTTCNCCCGCAATATTTCCTTTTTGGGATGATTTAAANCCTGTAAATGATAATTGNAATCAGTATTGTTCAGGGAATGTATNTTATCATTCTAATNGCGATAGAATAGTTGTTTGGTTTAACAATGTAGCACATTGGTGGACAAACTTTGAAAATAGCTTTTATGATTTTCAGGTTATTATGNACTCAAATGGCGATATTGATTTTAATTATAACGAAATGATAGGAGANTACTCTAGCGCGACTATTGGAATACAAAACTTTGGCGCTGAGGATGGATTGCAGGTATCTTTTAACAATAATTATGCAGAAAGTTTACTTTCAATCAAAATAGTTCAATCTCCAGAATGGATAACCTTATCTCAAAACTTTGGTCAAATTAATGCCGGTGAATCAGATCAAATTAATATTACGGTTGATTCCAATGATTTATTATTAAATGAGTACTTAAATTATGTNAATATTACCTCTTTTGGTGGTAATGTAAATATTCCTCTATATGTTTTTATTAATGAAGATNTAGNATTTATGGGAGATTTAAATTTTGATGAAATAATCAATATTCTTGATGCTGTAATTATGGTTAATTTAATCACAAGTGAAGATGAAGCAAATAATCAAGTATTTGAATCTGCTGATTTAAACATTGATGGTTTAATAAATGTTCTTGATATAGTTTTGTTAGTAAATATTATATTGGNTTAGATTTTTTAATAATTATTTAATTAAAAATAATAAAAAGTACTCCACATATTGCAACAAGCATAGCAAAAATTCTAGTTTTTGAAATTTTTTCGTTTAAAAATAAATAGGACAATACAATAATAAATATAACAGATGTTTGACCTATTATACTTGCAATGGGTGGCTTTGGAATATTCGCATATCCAATGATCCAAAAACTTAGAGCTACAAATGTTCCAAGACCTGAACTAATGATGATTTTTAAAATTATTGATTTTTGTTTTAATGGTGCTAATAATTCCAATTTATTTTTTTGAAAAGTATAAATAAACCATGTAAAAATAAATCCTGGAAAAAGCCTAAAAAATGTGACCCACAATTGAGTTTCAATAGAATTATTTATTTCAGATAAGATTGGTTTTATTAAAACAATACCAAAACTACTTAAAATAACTGCAAAAATTTGAGTTAACATTCCTTTCTTTTTTATCTTAGGATCAATTTCTTCTTTATCTTTTTCATATGCAATAATTAATAGTGCAATTATAACAATCGTAAAACCAAAAAACTGTTGAGTTGTTAAATATGAATCTAATATTAATATTGAAAAAAAATAAATTACAGCAGGTTCAAAACAATTTATAATNGCAACTCTACTTGCTCCAATTTTACTNAANGCATTTATAAATAATAAATCAGAAAGACCCATNCCTAAAACTCCACTTAAGATAATTTTNAGATANTCNGAAGTTGTAAGATGAGAATACCATANNGGGATATCTAAAATTATAAACATTATAATAAAACAAATAACTGCTATTGTATTTTTTAAAACTACAATTAATAAGGGTGATAGATATTTNCTTGCAGATNTNAAAATTATTACTGCAATACTCCAGCAAAATGCAGCTAATAATGCAGAAATAATCCCAAAATAAGAGCTACTNATTAAATGATTCATCTATATGNAACATNCCTTTTAATGTTAAATCGACATCAACAGTATGATTTATTGAAAGTACTTTTGATAACAATTTAGAAAAACCACCTGTAAGTATAATATTGTATTTCTGATTACTTTCTAATTCAATTCGATTTATTAGTCCTTCAACTTGAGATACAGCTCCAAACATAATCCCAGATTGTATATTAGTTTTTGTATTTTTACCTATAACAGATTTAGGAAATTTAAAGTCAATTTTATTTAATAGTGCCGCTTTAGAAATTAAATTATCAACCGAGGTTTCAACTCCTGGTGAAATAATTCCACCTATAAATTCCTTTTTTGAGTTAATCACATCATAAGTTGTGGCTGTTCCAAAATCAATTACAATTGCAGGAATATTATATAGTTTTATAGCAGCAAAAATATTACATATTCTATCATTACCAATAGATGCTGGATTTTCAACGTTTAATTTTAGGTCAGTATCTTTATAAGATATCAAATGTATTTTAGTATTTATATAATTGCCAATGTATTTTATAAATTCTTTATTTTTCTCTGGTACTACCGAGCTAATAATTATTTTATCTAAATCATATTTTTTTAAAAAATCTAATAACTGATTAACTGATTGAATAGAAATTCTATCAATAATATTTGTACCTTTGAATATGGCACACTTAATAAACGTATTACCAATATCTATAACTAACTTCATGAAAATTTAATTTCTCCATCATAATTAATTAATTGTTTATTTGATTCTATTTCCAGTATAGCCTGACCATTATTACTAATATCTAAAAAATTACCACTGATATTCTTATTATTATATTTAAAAATTATATTTTTATTAATATGGTTACATGAATTTAACCATTCGGTTTTAATCTGATTAATAGAAAAATTTTTTATTATATGATATAGCTCATTTAGTATGCATGCTAATAATGGTTCTCTTTGGACATTATGACCTTTAATAATTTTTAATGAAGTTGCACCATTTTTAATTTCATCATTAAAATCATTAATATCTTCATTGATATTAATACCAATACCAATATTTAAAATATATTTATCGGATATTTTTTTAGATTCAATTAGAATTCCTGCAACCTTTTTATTCTCAAACATAATATCATTGGGCCATTTAATTTTTAAATCAATTGATAAATATTTTTTAATTCCTTTAATTATAGATAAAGGTATTATTAAAGAGTGAAAATTAAATTTTTGTATAGAAAATAATTGTTCTATAATAAAAGAACATGCTATACTTTTATGTGCAACTGAAAACCAAGAGTTAATTCCCCTACCTTTTCCTGCAGTTTGATTATCAGTAATGACTAAATATTTTTTTGGATTATTATTATAATAANTCCATAATTCATTAGTGGTTGATTTAGTTGATGATAAATAAATTATTTCTTGAAAAAGACTTTTACATTTAAAATTAGATTCTANTAAACTAACAAAAAACATTATATGTATGTGCCATACTTTGACTTTATAACATCACAAATTTCACCTAAAGTGCAATGATTTTTGATACAATAAATAATAGAAGGAATTAGATTTTTATTTTGATTAAGCGATTTGTTTAATTTTTTTAATGAGTCATTTACATTTTCTATNTCACGATTTTTCTTAAATATCTTTAATCTATCTAATTGATCTTTAATTGCATTTTGATCAATTGAAAAAATATTATTAGATTTTTGATTTTCATGATCAGTAAATTTATTTACACCTACGACAACTTGCTCTCCAGATTCAATTTCTCTTTGATATTCATATGATGAATTTGCTATTTGCTCCTGTTGAAATGAATTTTCAATAGCAGATACCGCACCTCCTTGATTATCAATTTCAGAGATTAATTCCATAGTTTTATCAACAATATTTTCTGTTAAATTTTCTACATAATAAGATCCTGCTAAAGGATCCACAACATCTGGGATACCTGTTTCATATGCTAAAATCTGCTGGGTCCTCAAAGCTAATTGAGCAGATTCTTGGGTTGGTAAAGATAATGCTTCATCTTTAGAATTAGTATGCAATGATTGAGTTCCACCTAAAACAGCTGCCGCCGCTTGCATCGTTGTTCTTACAATATTATTATCTATCTGCTGTGCTTGTAATGTTGANCCAGCTGTTTGTGTATGNAATCTACACATCAGCCCTTTTTCACTTGTAACTCCNAATCTTTTTTTCATGATATTTGCCCAGACTATTCTTGCAGCTCTAAACTTAGCAATTTCTTCAAAAAAATTATTATGACTATTAAAGAAAAAACTCATTTGATTTGTAAAAATATTTACATCCAAACCCCTATTTAGTGCTGCATTGGTATATTCAATAGCATTAGAAAAAGTAAATGCTAATTCTTGTACAGCACTAGATCCTGCTTCTCTAATATGATAACCAGAAATAGAAATTGTATTCCATTTTTTCATTTTAGAGCTGCAAAATTCAAAAATATCTGTTACTAATTTCATNCTATCTTTTGGTGGAAAAATATAAGTACCACGTGCAATATATTCTTTTAAAATATCATTTTGTATAGTTCCAGATAATTTTTCTAATGAAATATTGTTTTCTTCAGCTAAAACAATTAAAAATGATAATAAAACAATTGCTGTAGAATTTATTGTCATTGAAATTGAAACCTTATCTAAAGGTATGTCTTTAAATAAAATTCTTATATCATCAATTGTACATATTGGAACTCCTACTTTCCCAATTTCTCCAGCTGATAATTCATGGTCAGAATCATACCCGGTTTGTGTTGGAAGGTCAAATGCTACAGATAAACCCGAGACCCCTTGTTCTAATAAGTATTTATATCTTTCATTGCTTTTACTAGCAGATGAAAATCCTGCATATTGTCTCATTGTCCATAATTTGCTTCGATACATATCAGGATAAATACCTGAGGTATAAGGAAATTCACCAGGTTTATTTTTACCATAAAATGTTTTTAAATGAATATTTGATGAATTTTTAAATGGTTTCTTTTTAATTGACATAAATAAATTTAATTGTTTTATTGAAATAAACGAACAACTATATACTATTATAATCTTTTATAAATTGTTTAGACCAATTTAAATAATTATCATTTTTTATTGCTGTATGTATTTCTTTTATTAAGTTATTATAAAAAGACAAATTATGTTGTGTCGCTATTCTACAACCTAAAATTTCTTTTGTATTAAATAAATGATGAAGATATGCTTTAGNATATTTCTGAGATATTTCGTAATTATTNAGTTCATCAATAGGTGTTAGGTCATTTTTATATTTTGCATTTTTAATATTAATTTTACCAAATCGAGTAAACAACTGACCATTTCTACCATTTCTTGTTGGAATTACGCAATCAAACATATCTACTCCGTTAGATATACATTTAACAAGATCTTCAGGTGTTCCAACGCCCATTAAATATCTAGGTTTATTTTTTGGCATAATACTGTCTAAAAATTCAACAGTATTAAGCATCTCCTCTTTGGGTTCACCCACTGCTAAACCACCGATAGCATACATTTTTGCATCTAGCTCTAACAAATCCTCAGCTGACATTTTACGTAATTTTTCATTCGTACCACCTTGAATAATTGGAGAAACGACTTGATTAAAATTATATTTAGGACCTTTATTTTTATAGTGATCTAAACATCTTTTTGCCCATTTAGTTGTTACTTTAACAGCATTCTCATGAACTTTAAATTCTGCATTAGACTCTGGACAAATATCTAATACCATCATAATATCTGAACCAATAGTTCTTTGAATGTCTATTATTTTTTCAGGAGTAAAATAGTGCTTACTTCCATCAAGATGTGATTTAAACTCAACACCATTATCATCAATTTTTCTTAAATTTGATAAGCTATAAATTTGAAAACCACCCGAGTCTGTTAAAATTGCTCCATCCCAATCCATAAAATTATGTAAACCTTTAAACTTGCTCATAATATCAAGGCCAGGTCTAAGATATAGATGGTATGTATTGCTTAAAATTAAATTATAATTAATTTTTTTAATTTCATCTGTTGATAAGGTTTTGATTGCNCCATATGTAGCGATAGGCATAAACGCNGGTGTAGTNATTTTACCGTGGTCAGTATTTAATTGTNCTAATCTAGAAGATGTGTCCTTGCAAGATTTAACAACTTTAAATAGAGACATTTATAATGGTTTATTTTTTAGCTGCCGGTTTCTTTTTTGCTGCAGGTTTTTTAGTTGTAGTTTTTTTTGCTGCTGGCTTCTTTTTTGCTGCAGNTTTTTTTGTCGTNGTTTTTTTAGCTGCTGATTTCTTTTTTACCACAGATTGTTCTGAAGATTTTTCTGAAACTTTACTATTCTCAACTTTATCCTCAACACTTTTTGTTGCAACAACTTTCTTTTTCATTTTTGATAATGAAATAACTTTCAATTTTTTTAATCTTTGTTGAGATTTACGATGTTTCTTATTTGCTATTTTTTTCTTTTTGTTCATTCAATCTCCAAAAAATTTATAAAATCCTTTAAACTAATAGACGCTAAATATATAAATAAATTACTAATTATTTAATGCAATTTTATAAAAAATAAAATTCAATTTTTGAATTAATCAAAATAAAGTAGTCCNAAAATAATCATCATTTCATCTGTACTTAATAATCCAAAGTGTACATAATCATCAGNTGTGTTGTTATAAGTAACATTAGCNGTTAGGCTTTCTCCAATATTAAGTCTTAAAGGTGGATCNAATGATAGNACCGGTGGATGCTCATAATCTAGCGCCGTATAAATTAAATCACTTTCTCCNTTAGCATAATTAATATAAATATCAAATCTAGTCATTAGTTGGTGAGCGTGAGAAAATAATTGAAAAATATTAATTTGATTTAATCCTTGAGGACTATCAATTGTAAGACCATTTACAATATTATAAAATGAATAGGTTTTGGATAATGTTGTCTCTTGATTAGGAGGCAATGAAATATCANTATTACCAAGTTGCATTACTCCAGCAATTTTTTCAACTTCTTGAGGTAAGGATGCATGTAGATTTACATATACTTCACCTTGNATAGTTTCATTTGTATAATTAAAATAATGTGGATTTAAATCTAAACCAAAATTAGAATTAACNTCTAAGGCAATTCCTGGAGGTAAATCATATGACCANCTTGGCCATTGTGTACCTGTAACAAAAGTATGTCCTTGCAACGTTTGAACATTATTAAGCCATTCAAAATTTAAAGAACCATTAGGAAGAATTTCATCAATATAAGGATAGTGAATATCTCTATACTCATATGCATTTGGTGGACTACCATAATTTTGAGGAAACATATAAGCAATAAAATGATGAGAGCCTGGTGACATTGAAATTTCAATTTTATCAATATAATATGTTCCTTCAATTGCAGGTACATAATAAAGGAATTCTCTTTCCGTATTAGGATATACATCAAAAGGACCAATGTGATATTGCAAACCATTTACAGGAGGTTCTAAAGGTATAAATTCTGGAGCTTCATAAATTGATAAATCATTTAATATTATTGGGTCTACAACTATTCCGTTTTCTGGTGATCCCTCCCAAATCCACTGCTTAATAAAATTCAATTCTCCGTTTGTTAAAAAAGGACCTCCCAAAGGCATTAACTCTCCATATTGAGGATGCTCGCTATAAAAATGATTTTCATTTTTAATATTAATTTTTTCCCAAAAATAACTCTGTAATATNCCAAGNAAACCAGATGCATTGCTAATTAAAACTAATTCATCTGTCATTGCAGATGAATTATTTGGGACTCTATTAATTAGTTGATTATATGCAACATTTTGAGTAAGAATTAAATCAGAAGTTTCTGCATAAAAAGACCCCTCATAGTGACACTGTGCACACTTTAATGATAATATATCTTCATTAATAATTTGCCAAGAACCACGAACTTCTTCATCACTTAAAATATAATTTACTAGAATTATAATATCTGTTACATTTAATTGATTATCAAAATTGATATCACCATTANCNATAAATGATTGNTTTGGATTGCTGTCTGCAAGTAATATTATAGATACTAAAGATATAATATCGGTGACATTAATTATAAAATCATTATTTAAATCTCCAAGAGGAAATTCTGGATTACATGTTAAATCACAAGATTCATAATTNTTAAAAAAATTTTCANTATCATTATTTGCCCCACAACCATAAACGGGAACACATGATTCCTCATACCATACGTAGCCAATGAATTCTTCACAATCACCATAATTATATGGATTTAAACTTGTACACTCTTGACNATAAATATTAAATGATAAAAATATTAAAAAATGTAATATGTATCTGTTTTCAACCATCAATTGAAGTAAATTTAANATAAATTATACTAATAAAAATACATCATATATGGAGTCTTAATGAATATTAAATGGCAAACAATNAAAAAATTTAAAGATATTAAATACGAAAAGGGAATGCAAGATGCTCAAAATATTAATAAAATTACGATAAACAGACCTCAAGTTAGAAATTCATTTCGACCAAAAACCGTGTTTGAACTCAAAGAAGCATTTGAATTAGCAAGAGAGGATCAAGAATGCGGAGTTATTATTTTTACAGGTGAAGGAGAAAAAGCATTTTGTGCAGGAGGAGACCAAAAAATAAGAGGTAATGCTGGATATGTTGGTGAAGATGGTATACCTAGATTGAATATTTTAGATGTGCAAAAACAAATTAGATATATGCCAAAACCTGTGATAGCTATGGTTGCAGGCTACGCTGTTGGTGGAGGTCATGTTCTGCATATGTTGTGTGATTTAACCATAGCTGCAACAAATGCTCAGTTTGGTCAAACAGGACCGAATGTAGGATCTTTTGATGGAGGTTGGGGAGCCTCATATATGGCAAGAATAATTGGTCAAAAAAGAGCAAGAGAAGTTTGGTTTTTATGTGAATTTTATAATGCACAGCAAGCGTTAGACTGGGGTTTAATTAATAAAGTTGTTGAATATAATAAGCTAGAGGAAACGACCGTTGAATGGTCTCAAAAAATATTGGAAAAATCTCCTCTTGCATTACGAATGCTGAAAGGTGCTCTAAATGCAGATTGTGATGGTCAAGCTGGATTGCAGCAGCTTGCTGGTGATTCAACAATGCTTTTTTATATGACAGAAGAAGCGCAAGAGGGTCGTGATGCATTTAAAGAGAAAAGAAAGCCAAATTTTAAAAAATTTCCTAAATTACCATAAAAGTTTATGAAAATCTATCCTTGGATTCGTGCTGCTCGTATTAAAACATTAGTTGCTTCCATTGTTCCAATATTAAGCTCAATTGCTATACTACCTAATATCAAGCAAGTTAATATTACTATACTCGCTTTAACAATTTCTGCAGCACTAATAATTCAGATTGTAACCAATTATATTAATGACCTTTTTGATTTTATAAAAGGTGCTGATCGTAACAGAGTCGGTCCAACAAGAATGTTACAATCTGGACTAATTAATGAAAATGAAATGAAAAGGATGATTATTTCTCTAACTATTATAGGTATAATTTTGGGCATTCCACTCGCAATTCAAGGAGGGTGGATAATTGTATTTATTGGCTTATCATCTTTTTTATTTGCTTATTTATATACTGCTGGACCTTTTGCTTTAGCATATAATGGCCTAGGTGATATATTTGTTTTCATATATTTTGGTATAATCGCAGTTTGTGGTACATACTATTTACAAACAGGTACATTTAATTTAAGCTGTTTTTATTTAGGAGCTTCAATCGGTTGCAAAAATATCCTTTTACTTGTTATTAATAATCTGAGAGATTATGAAAATGATAAAAACGTAAATAAAAATACTCTAATTGTTAAGCTAGGATACTCAAGTGGTAAAATATATGGACTGTTTATTATTATAATGTCATACTGTATGATATTATTACTATCATTCACAATTGATAATTCAAAATTATTATTTTTAATAGCGCTAACATCACCCCTGGCATTAAATATTACATATGATATTTTTTTAAAAAAACCATCTAATATAAATCCTGCACTTGGTAAGGTCTCTGTTTTATTAATTCTTGATCCATTTATTTTATTTGTTAGTCGAATTATATGAAAATAAAAAAAATATATTATCAACAGTATCAAATTCCACTTTCAAAAAACTTTGAAAACTCCAAAAATAAATATAACAATCAAAAAGGGGTCATTGTAACAATCGAAACTAATAATTTCATCGGAAAAGGAGAGGCTGTCATATTAAAAGGATTTACGCATTACACACTTCAAGAAATTATTTGGTCAATGGAATCATTTTTAAGTGCAATAGAAAAAAATGAAGATTATTTATTAGATGAATTATTAATGACTGCAAAGATTCATTGCTCTGAAACACCAACATTACAATTCGCAATTGAGACTGCATTATATGATATAGAGTCACAAAAAAAGAAAGTTTCAATTGCTCGTTTTTTTAATAAAAATTCATCTGATTATGTTAATTGTAGCCAAATATTAATTAACAGAGAGACACAAAGTAGAAATAATATTAATAAAATAAAAATTGGTGTTAACCGTTTAGAAGATGATATAAAATTTTTAAAAAAATTTTATAATAAAAATTCAAATAAAAAAATACGATTAGATGCAAATCAATTATTTTCTGTTAATGAGTTTGAAAATTTTTACAAGCAAATATCTAATCTTAATATCGACTTTTTTGAAGAACCACTTAAAAATCCTACCTTANAAAAAATTAATTTTATTAAATCTAAATATCCAAAATTAAATTATGCATTAGATGAAAGTATTTATCAGACAAAAAATTATAAAAGCTGGATCGATAAAGATTTAATATCTGTTCTTATTATTAGGCCAAGTATTTTAGGTAGTTATGAAAAATTTTTTAAATTAAAAAAATTATATAACAAAAATTTAAGTATTTTAATATCATCTTCACTTGAAAATAGTATAGGTAATATGGCTATCATTCATTTAGCTTCAACATTAGAAAATCGATCAAAGCATGGAGTAAATATTTTTAGTTTTTATGACAAATTTATAATCCCGCCATTATATAAAAATGATAGAATAAATCTTCAAAGTACAATTGGGCTAGGCTTTAAATGTTAAATAATATTTTTAAAAGAAGACTGGAAGATTCTCAAAAAATATTCATTGAATATAAAAATAAAAAAGTTTCATTTAAATTATTTATTTCAATGGTTAATAATTATTGTAATCAAATAAATATAAAAAAAACTAAACATGTTGGTTTAAGAATAAAAGATAAATTAAAATTATTAGTAGCAATTACAGCTCTAAATAAAAAACGACTAATACCAATTATTTATCCTGAACATCCAAATATTAATACTTTTATTGATACAACGGGTATACCTATATCAATTGAAGATTTTGATTTATCAGAATCTGATAATACTGATTATTCTTTATTTGATTTTAATAATGATGATACCCAAATAATCATTTTTACTTCTGGTACCACGGGTCAACCAAAGCCTTGTGAAATAACATATAAAAATTTATATGAAAGTGCAAAATCATGGTATAAAATAATTGATTTTGGAGAACATGATATATATTTAAATCATATGCCTCTTAATCATATAAGTGGATTAAGTATTTTTTATAGATGTCTTTATTTTAATATGAAAATGATTTTAGATGATTTTTCTGTAAATAATTATTTTAAATATTCGAAAAAAATAAGCTTAGTATCCATGGTGCCAGCAATGATGACTAAAATTTTAAAAAAATCAAATCTACTAACTTTTAAAAATATGAAATGTGTATTGGTTGGTGGGAATAATATTAATAATAGATTGCTTGAAAAAATGAATAATCTTAAAATCCCTGCATATATATCATACGGTTTAACAGAATCATGTTCTGGAATTGCTGGTTCTTGGNTAAAAGAATATTATCAAGACCATACCTATTTTGCTCATCCNCAAGTAGAAATCAGNTTATCAAATGAATGTTTAAGAATANCATCCCCCANTATAATTAAAAAGTATTTTAATTCTAATCAATTATTTAACAATTCTTTTGTCACTTCTGATTGCATTAAAATATATAAAGAAAATAAATTTAAGTATAAACATAGAAATGATGATATTATTATATCTGGAGGAGAAAATATATCAATTAGCTATGTCAAAAAAGTTTTTCTTAAATTTAAAAATATCAATTCATGCTCCATTAAAATTATTGATGATTTACAATGGGGGCAAGTCATGCATGCAGTAATAGAAACAGATGNAAACTTAGATTTNTCAGATTTNAAAAAAAATCTTTTAAAATATTTACCAAAATATATGATCCCAAAGAAAATTATTTTAAAATGATATTAATATTAGATAACTATGATTCGTTTACTTATAATTTAGAACAATATGTTGGAAAGATTAATAATGATGTTAAGGTTATAAAGAACGATGCATTATCATTAATGGAAATAAAAAAACTTTACTTTACCCATATTATTATTTCACCTGGACCTGGGAATCAATTTAATACTGGTGTNTGTATAAATTTAATAAATGAGTTAAAGGGTAAAGTACCAATACTGGGAATATGCTTGGGCCACCAAACTATAGCGCATTGCTTTGGTGCAAAAATAATAAAAAGTAAAAAAATTATGCATGGTAAAACATCAAAAATTACTCATACTAATCAATCGGTTATTTTTAATAATATACCGANTAAATTTATNGCTACTAGATATCACTCTTTAGTTATTGATAAGCAATCNATAAATAATGAAATTGAAATAACATCATGGAGNGATAATAAAGAAATAATGAGTATAGAGCATAGGGAATTACCCATTTATGGAGTTCAATACCACCCTGAAGCAATTTTAACAGAATATGGAGAACAATTAATAGAAAATTTTCTAAATATAGTTGTATAATACAATAATGCTTAAAGGGAAAATAAAATTAGATGGAGACAAATCAATTTCACATAGAATATTAATTTTTGGATCTATTGCAAACTCAAAATCAGTGGTATACAATTTATCTCAATGTGAAGATGTTAAAAGAACGTTAAATATTTTAAAAAACTGTAATATTAANTTTAAAATAACTAAAAATTATACTGAAATTTACCCCTCAAGAATTAAGCAAAAAGTAAAAAAGTTTTATTGTGGAAATTCTGGNACAACTGCAAGATTTATGCTTGGATTTTTACCTAGTATTGGTGTTAGTGGTACTTTATATGGAGATAAATCANTATCTAANAGACCAATGAAGAGGCTTGTCNATCCATTATTAAAAATGAATGTTAAAATAAAAAAAGTAAAAAATAATCTTCCAATTCAATTTCAAAAATCAAAAGTTAATCCTATAAACTTTACTTTAAATCACCCAAGTGCTCAAATTAAATCTTCATTAATTTTTGCTGCACTTTCAATTTATAAAAAATCAACTTTTAGAGATATTTTTAAAACCAGAAATCATACAGAAAATATAATAGATTTTTTAGGTGGTAATAGCAAGGAAGTGAAAAAATTTACTATTAATGGATTTAACTACAATGTTCCTGGTGATATATCAAGTGCATCATTTATAATAGCAGGAGCTTTACTAATGAAAGGTTCAGAAATTCATATTCAAAATGTTCTTTTTAATAAAACACGAATAGGCTTTATAAATGTATTAAAAAAAATGAATGCTAAAATTTCTATATCAAATATTAAAACTAAGCAAAATGAAAAAACTGCAGATATTAGTGTTAAGTATTCACAAAAATTAAAAGGCATTATTTTAAATAAAAAAGAAGTGGTAAATATGATAGATGAAATTCCTATTTTTGCACTAATTGCTTGCTATGCTAATGGNACCACNAAAGTAAGTGATGCNATAGAATTAAGATATAANGAGAGTGATAGAATNGAATCTATTATTTATAATTTGAAAAAATGTGGTGCNAAAATATCNGAATTAAATGATGGTTTTATAATTAATAAATCTAAAATGTTGTATAATNCAAGTATAAAAGACTTTAATGATCATAGAATTGCGATGATGTGTGAAATTTTATATTTAGTAGAAAATAAAAAAATAAACACATTNGAAAATAAAGTTATAAAAACATCTTTCCCTAATTTTTATCAACAAATAAGAAAATTATATGAAAAAGTTTAAGGTANTAGGTTTTCCTATATCTCAAAGTAAAAGNCCAGNATTATTTAAATATATTTTTAAATCTTTAAAAATAAAAGCTGAATACAGCGCTAAAGAGATAAAAAATAGTAGTGATCTTAAAAAGTTTATTAATCAATGTAGACAAAGTAAATACATAGNAGGTAGTAATATTACAATGCCGTATAAAGAAAAAATAAGTTCTCTAATTGATTGTTATGACAATATTGCAAAATTAACAAACTCTATAAACTGTATAAAAATTAATGATAATAAAATTTTAGGATACAATAATGATTACTATGGNTTTGAAAAATTAATAGCAATTAATAATATTAACCTAAAAAATACAAATAATATCNTTTTGGGTTCAGGTGGAAGTGCGCGAACTATTATTTTGAATTTAATCAATAATAATGCAAAAAATATTTCTATTTTATCTAGGAATAAAAAAACAACCTCTAAAATTATTGAAGATTTTAAACAATTAAATGAAAAAACGTCAATTAATATATTTAATAATAAAATTAGTTATGAANATTATAATCTAATAAACTGCACTCCAATTGGGTTAAAAAAAGATACTGNAAAAAATATTTTATCTCAAATANCTTTAATTAATTTCGATACTATTATTGATATAAATTATTTATATAAAAATGATTTTTTAAATTTATGTTATAAAAAAATTATAACAGGAGAAGATATGTTTATTTTTCAAGCATTTAAATCACTTGATATATGGTTTGAATCAAAAATTTCAAATAAATTAGACTATAAAAAAATTAAAGAATTAATATGTTAAATAAAATAAATTTTCTTACAGCTGGAGAATCACATGGGAANGGATTAATTGGTATAATTGATGGTATCCCTGCAGGTTTAACNATTCAATCTAAGTANATAGACTTTCATTTATCACGNAGACAAAAAGGGTTTGGTNGGGGTGGTAGAATGAAAATTGAAAAAGATCAGGTAGAAATTTTTAGCGGNATACGATANGATTCAACCCTTGGTTCACCTATAGGATTAATTATTAAAAATATTGATTATAAGAATTGGATTGATATTATGTCAGTTGAGAAAAAATCAAAAAAAATTAAAAAAATTACATTACCAAGACCTGGTCATGCAGATCTTGCTGGAATTATGAAATATCAATTTNATGATATTAGAAATGTTATTGAAAGATCATCTGCCAGAGAAACAACCATGAGAGTAGCGCTTGGTTCANTATGTAGAAAATTATTAGAAGAACTAAATATTCATATAGCAAGCTATGTAACTGCAATTCACAATGTGATTGATGATGAATCTCATAAAATNAATATTAAAACAATGAATAAGATAGTTGACAAATCTCCTGTTAGAGCNCTAAATAAAACAGCTGAAAAGAAAATGATTAATATTATCAGAAATGCACAAAAAAATGGTGATACTGTTGGTGGCAAATTCCAAGTTATTGTATCGGGTGTTCCTTATGGCTTAGGTAATTACACCTCATGGGATAAAAAAATAAATGCTAAACTATCTGAATCAATATCATCGATTAACGCCATTAAAAGTGTATCATTTGGTAAAGACAACACCAGTCATTCNTTTGGNAGTCAGTTACATGATGAAATTGAGTTCAAAAATCAAAAGTATATTAGGACAAACAATAATTCAGGTGGTATTGAAGGAGGAATGACTAATGGTCAAAATATTTTAATTAATGCTGAAATGAAGCCACTTTCTACATTAACAAAACCTTTAAAGTCTATAGATATTAAAACAAAAAAAGTACAACTTGCNCATAAAGAACGCACTGATTCTTGNGCAGTACCCGCAGCATCTATTGTAGCCGAAAGTATGGTTTGTATTACNATTCTTGATTCAATTTTAGATAAATTTGGCGGAGATAGCATGAAAGAATTAAAGCAACATTTTAAGTCTGCTAAATTTTAATTNTTATGAAATCACATATTTTTATTATTGGGATGATGGGNACAGGTAAATCAANAATAGCATCTCTTTTATCTAAAAAATTAAATATTCCTTTCATTGATACCGATAAAGATTTAGAGGATATTTTAAATTTAAGTCTTGANGAATTTTTTAAGAAATTTTCTGAAAAAAAATTCAGGGAACTAGAGTCAACATATTTTGTTGAACATGTTAATAGTTCTNATTGCATTTATGCTACTGGTGGTGGTATTATCATCAATAAAAAAAATCGANATGTTTTAAAAAATTNTGGTANAACTATCTTATTGAATGCATCCATAGAGACTATTATCANACGATTAGAAAATGATTCTAAAAAAAGGCCTTTATTTACCAATAAAAATGCATTAGAAAATATTTGGNATGAAAGGAAACAATATTATCATCAATGTTCCGATATAATTATTGATACAGATAATAAGGAGCCTCAAACCATTGCTAAAGAAATAATAAAAAAGTTGATTTATGAAAATAANTGAATTTAACAATCAATTATCGCTAATTAANTATATCGACTCCTTTAAAAAAAAATGTGATAAAATTTTTTTATTAACACAAAAATCAATTGTTGATTATCATAAATTTATAAAAAAATTAAATGTTTGTATATTCATATGTGANGAAGGTGAAAAATGCAAATCAATTGAGCAGTATAAAACAATTATTAATTTTTTATCAATAGAAGAATGCAATAAGAATTCAATTATCATTGGTATCGGTGGTGGNACAGTCACTGATTTATGCGGTTTTGTTGCAGATTCTTATATGAGGGGTATAAAACACATCTTTATCCCATCAACATTACTTTGCATGGTTGATGCAAGCGTGGGAGGCAAGACTGCTTTAAACTTTAATAAAGTAAGAAATTTAATTGGCTCGTTTAAAGAACCAAAAGAAGTTATTATCTATTTACCATTTTTAAAAACTCTCAATNAAGATGAAATAATAAATGGTTATGCAGAAATTATTAAATATTCTTTAATATTAGATTATCAATTATTTCAATATCTTGAAAAAAATATTTCAAAATTAATNAATAAACCATTTAATGATGATATTCACAATATTATCCAAAAATGTATAAAACATAAATTGAGAATTGTAAAAAAAGATAAATTTGATAATAATATTAGAATGATACTTAATTTTGGTCATACTGTAGGACACGCACTTGAAAGCTATTATGATTTTAATCTTTCTCATGGGAAGGCAGTAATTTATGGTATGAAAATTTCATCATATTTGTCTTATAAAAATAATCAAATAGATGAAAATGACTACATAAGAATATCTAANCTTATAGAACAATTAAATCTTCCTANATTAAAAGATATTAATAGTAAAAAATTTAATAATCTGATGAATAATGATAAAAAAAACATAGNTAATAAATTAAATTATATAATGTTAAATAAAATTGGAGAAGCATCTATTGTAGAAAATTTCGATAAAAAAGAAATTCTTAATGCTTTAGAAATAATATGAATATTCTTGTTATTAATGGTCCAAATTTAAATTTGCTTGGTANTAGAGAACCCTCAATCTATGGTAATGAGACATTAGATGAAATTATGGCATGGCTAGAAAATTCAATTGAGGGATCTAAGCATAGTTTTAAATTTTATCAATCTAATTCAGAAGGTGAAATTATTAATATAATACATGATGAAAGACTTTGGTCAAAAGGTATGCTAATTAATGCTGGTGCATTTANNCATTATTCTTATGCTATCGCAGATGCTATCGCCGCAGTAAAAATACCTACANTTGAAATTCATATTTCTGATATTNATAAAAGAGAAGATTTTAGNAAAAAATCTGTTTTAAAAGATGTATGTTCNAAATCATTTATAGGGCTTGGTAAACATAGCTATTTAGAAGGGNTTAAATACCTTAATAAAAATTTTTAGTTAATTATTTTTAATCTCTTTTCTAATACTTCAATTTTTACTGGAGTATACCCTTTTGCATCACCATCAATATTNAAAATTTCATTATCTACAGGTTCTAATTGAACTTTTTTAGCTGTTGAATAATTAACAAATTTTGAATTAATGTGTTTCCCAGAAAAAATTTGAANAAATAACTTTATTAATTGGAGNAACGATATTTTTGAGTTAACGCTGATNATATCTAATAATCCATCATTGAACTTTGCTTTAGGTGCAGCTTTCATACCTTTGCCTGTATGAATCGTATTACATATTAGAATNAATAAATAGTCATTATTNAAAACGNTATTTTCATCAACTAATAATTTGATTTTCCTNCTTTTAGCNGTAAATATATAAAATAAACTTGCAATATTATACCTNATGCTTTTTAGGAAACGCATTTTTTCTGCTAAAATCAATATATCTGTTACCAATCCCCAACCAACAATATTAAAAGAATATAGCTCATTTTTTCCTGATGTTAATTTTAAAATATCTAAATAATCTGAGCGATTTTTAAAAATTTTACTTAATGCTTCTTGATGACTNACAGCATTTAAATCATGCATAAATGAATTACCTGTACCTCCAGGTAAAAACCCTAATCTTGGTAANACGCTACTTCCATTCAGCATTAATCCATTTATTACTTCATTAAATGTACCATCACCACCACAAACAATNATATCTTTATATTTTTTAAGATTATTATTTTTACAAAATACTTGAGCATGATTTTGGTATTCTGTCTTTAATAAATAGTAATTAATATTATTAGATTTATAAAAATCTATAAGCTTTGAAATCATACCTTCACTAGATTTTGTTCCACTTNTAGGATTNTAAATTATTAATATATTTTCATTCATCTATTGAAAGCTCCATAATTCCGTTTTTAGTATTTAATTCAAAATAAATTGGTATNTTTGAATTATTTACTTCAGATAAAATTAATTTCATNTGATTTTTATTTTTATTTTTAGATNTAACTTCTATAACAAAATAATTTATTTTTTCTTCNATATATTGATCTATTATTGATGCTATAACGGGTGTAATNGATCCGTTATTATATATATTGATNGAATACTCTTTGCCTANTTTNAACTTTTGATTTCTTAAAAAATATATTAAACTTAAAATTGAATANACTTTTTCACCATTAAACATAATTTTCTGATCATTATACATAATTTTTTGACTANTGTAATTAATTATTGAAAAAGACTGATCACGTTTTTTACCTTCAATATTATTTTTTCTAAGATTATAAATAAAATACTCATCTGCATCTACTGTCATGGATACTTTTATCCGTAGCTTATAAAAAANATCAATCAATTTATTAGATTTAACTGAAAAAGAAATCTCCTTAAAATTTGTTGAATCTTTTTTTAATACATTATGACTAAAAAATGCANTACCAGCTTTAATATTATTGTACTTTACATTATATTTTATTGATTCACTAAAAACAGTAGAAAAAAATATTGAAATCAAAAGATATATCATATACTTAAACCTTTAACAATTTTTTTTGTTGAACCAGAATATGATTTAATAAAGTGAGATAATTCAGTTTTCATTTTTTCTTTTTTATCAATATTATAAATTAATTCTATAAACGANTGAAAATCATTTTTATTNGATAGTTTAATNGATAAATCATTTTTAATCATATAAACTGCTTCATCTAACATTTCATAATTTGGTCCATAACCAATAATACAATTATAAACAGCTGGTTCAATAACTGAATGTACGCCTCTAGTAAAACCACCTCCTACATATGCTATTATACAAAGTTTATATAAATCTGCTAAAATACCTACAGTATCAACAATAAGAACACTACTGTATTCTAAATTATCTGAATACAAACAAGCATTAAAACCAATTTTACTCAATTTTCTAGATAATTTTTCAATCTTTTTAATTTCATGNGGAACTAAAATAATAGATATATTTTTTTTACGTAAATCTTTATCACCATTTGGAAAAGACTTAGATAAACCAAGTAAAATCATTTCTTCATCAATATAATCATAACTCCCAAAAATAATATTTTGAGTTTTTGAATATTGATCGGGTAATAAAATTTTATTATTTTCTTTTCTTTCTAGTATTTGGTCAAATCTTGAATCTCCAGTTACTATTGTATTTGNATTAAAACATAAAAGATTATTTTGAATTCTTTTTGAAGGAACAAAAATATAATCTATTTTTTGAAAAATAAATTTTGAAAAACTAAATAAAAAACTTTTTTTCCAAATTGAATTTTTATGAATATTAGCATTAATAAAGTAAATTGGAATTTTTAAAAAATTACATACTAAAATGTGNTTCGGCCACAAATCATGCCTTGTTATAACATACNTATATGGTTTTAATTTTTTGAAAAAAATATAAGATGAGAATAAAAAATCAAAAGGATGATAACAGCAAGCATCAAATAATTTACTTGTTTTTTCTTGCTCATAAATTGTTGGAGACATAAAAGATTGAATAATATAATATTTATCACGATCAACTGTTTTAAGGATAGGTTTTAATTGTTGAAATTCACCTGCTGATGCTGCATGAAAAATCAATATTTTTTTTGTATAATCAATATTTTCTAATAAAGATNTAAATATTTTTTTTTCATTTTTTAAACGAATAAATATTTTCTTATTAAAAAACTTACTAAAAAATATAATTAAAAATAATAGTGGTGTTAATNATAAATATAAAAAATAAATTATCACTATATCATTTTTTGAGCGTTTAAAATAATATCTGCAAGTTCTCTAAAACTACCTTCTCCNCCTTTTTTTTCTGTAACAATATCTGGTTGAAATAAATTCAAAATAGGAGATTGAGATGGCATAGCTGATAAGCCTACTTCTTTCAAAACAGATAAATCATTCAAATCATCNCCAATATAAGCNATATTTTTCATTTGCAAATCATACTTTGCTAATAAATATTTGATTCGATTTAATTTATCTTTTTCATTAAAATATATTTCATCAATATTTAATTTTTTAGCTCTTGCCTTTAATATTTCTATATTTTCCCATTCACTTGTTATCATAACTACTATAAAATTATTTTTTAANAGTAATGAAGTTGCCATACCATCATATGTTGAAAAAGATTTCATTAAAAGACCATCAACNCCATAATACATTTTAGAATCAGTCCACACTCCATCTATATCAGTNGCAATTAATTTAATTTNTTTAGCTTTTTCAACTACTGTTTTTTTCATTATAGCAATCCTTGAATTAATTTTAAATCTTCTAGTGTATCAATTTGAAAACTTCTAGATAGTGGCATAACAACAATATTTTTTTTACCGCTATATCGTAATTGTGATTTTAATAAACTTGTTTTAGTTGTGATATAAAATGCTCCATTTTCAACATATTCTTCATTTACNTCTTGCCTCATTGGTCTATTATTTGTCTTCCAATTAATAGGTTTGATATCTAATGTCCATCTTGGAATCCAGTGTTGTTTATAGACACTAAAAACAGAATTATAGCCTTCATCTAAAATTAATCTAATTCCTTTATTAATATCTTTAGACTTAAGTAATGGTGAGGTAGGTTGTATGAAAACTAAAACATCAAATTCAATTTTTTCTGAAAAATGAATAAGTGCTTCTTCACTTTTAGAAAAATCTTGAGATATTATTTTTGGTCTATCTAGAACATTTGCATTAAATTTTTGTGCAACTTTTTTAATTTTAGCGCAATCTGTAGAAACCCATGTTTCCTGAACATTTGATTCTTGAGATGCTTTGATTGTATAGTAAATTAAAGGCTTTCCTTTTACATTTATAATATTTTTGCTTGGNATTTCTTTACTGCCACCTCTTGCTAGAATGACTGAAACAATTTTCATTTTCTTAATTTTTTTCTTATTTCTTTTTCTTTATCAGTTACAATTTTTTCACCATTTCCTAATGCCAGGCTTAATTCATTAACACCTCTAACAAGCTTTATTAATCCTTGAGGTTCTACNGAGCACATTTGATCTGTACCCCACATTGTTCTATCTAAAGTAATATGTCTCTCAATAATTGTTGCACCCATACAAATTGATGCAATCGTAGTTGTCAATCCAAATTCATGGCCACTATAACCTACAGGACAATTATATCGTTTCTNTAAAGTTTCAATACATTTCAAATTTAAATCNTCAATTGGTGCTGGATAAGTAGAGTTACAGTGCAAAACAGAAAAATTGCATTTACTGTTTGAATCTTTAATTGTCTTTACTGCTTGATCTACCTCATCTAGAGTACTCATACCAGTAGATATAATTAAATTATTACATTTTTTTGCTGATTCTCTAATAAGATCTAAATTTGTTAATAAAGCNGATGGAATTTTAATAAAAGGAATATCATATTTAACTAAAAAATCTAAACTATCTAAATCCCAAGGTGAAGCAGACCATTTAATATTTTTTGATTTGCAATATTTATCAATTTCGTCATAATCTTTTTTATTAAATTCAACTTTATATTTATAATCTAAATAAGTCATTTTTCCCCAGGGAGTGTCTCTCATGANAGATTTTTGATGCTCTGGGACGCAGATATCAGGATTTCTTTTTTGGAATTTTACCACATCGCAGCCCGCTACTTTTGCTATATCAATAAGTTGTTTTGCTATATCAAGTGAACCATTATGATTAATACCAATTTCAGCAATAATATAAATTTTATTATCTAAGCTCATTTTAACTCCGTTTAATTTGTATGCAATATTTTATGCTAAGTTCCTTACAATTATATAATGTTATAAAATAAAATTATATTTATTCATAATTTAAGTGATATGAACGTAGATAAAAAATAATATGAATATATTAAATAATTTCAATATTATCTTCAATGATATTAAAAATATCTATCAAACAAGATTTAACGAATTTATAAATGTTTTAAGTGCTTTTATTACAATACTTTTAATAAGATTTATTATAATAGGTTTGAACAACTTATTTATAAATGACAACTATTCTATTCAATACTTTGTNTTCTATATTGCTACTTCTATTTTAATGATGGGTTTAGAAATTGGATTGATTAAATTAATTTTTAAATTTATTGATTCAAATATTAAGTCCCAATTTGAAATTTTTAATTACTTTCATTTATTAAAAAAATATTTTTTTGGTTTAATGATTTTTTACTTTCTACTTTTTTTATCGATTATTCCTGGTCTTATATTTATGGCAGTAAAAACAAATTATGAAATATTGAGTATAATTCAAAATAGCATTGATGATATATATTTTCAACAGCTTATTTCATCATATTTTACCAATCTAGATTTTTTTATTATTGCGATTTTAACGGTTACACCCTTGCTGTATGTTACTATAAGATTGTGTTTTTGGAACTATGCTCTTATAGATCAAAATACTTTAGGTTCCCAAGCTATTCAACATAGCTTGCGATTAACNAAAGGTAAAGAATTAGAGATAATATTATATTTTATTATTTTTCTGATTTTCAATGTAATAGGAGTTATTACAATCATTGGTATGCTTATTACAATTCCATCTACTTATTTATTTTTCGCTAAATATTATCGATTATTAAAATTAGGAATTTAAATGATTAGTAAAAATTTTGTGTGTTTCTTTTAATAATTCTTCAACAGTCTTATCATCTGTTTCTATAGGATCTTCTACTATAATATCAACAGTCCCTGGCTTTATATACCATCTATTTTTAGGCTTAATATCATATAGTCCTTTTGCAATAATGGGAATGATTCTAGATTTAGTGTTTTTTGCTANATGGAATCCCCCTTTTTTAAATGAATTTATTTTTCCTGTAACTGTTCTAGTNCCCTCAGGTAAAATTACAATATGATATCCTAATTCTAATACTTTTTCAGCTTTACTGATACTTTTAATAGCATTTTCTAAGTTAGATCTATCTATTGCAACAACTTTGAGTTTTTTTAAAAATGTACTGTAAACTGGTATTTTAAAATTCATCGATGCNGCTACAGCACTAAATTTTCCACTAAGAGCAGTTGGAANAGCAAAAACATCTAAAAAACTTTGATGATTTGCCATTATTACAAAGCTTTCATTCACTGGTAGATTGCCCTGAATTTTAACTTTACATCCAAAAACAAACATCATGAATTTGCANAATGGTATAACAATTATATATAACAGTTTTGTATTAATAAATATTAATAATAATAAAATCGGGCCTATTAAAAAAAATATTAACAAAGCTCGTAAATAAATTAATATGCTATTTAATTTAACTATCATTTAATAAGTCAAATAACTTAAGTGTTGCTTTTGGAAAAGCATAGTTTTTAATCTCTTCAAAATTTATCCATTTAATAGTATCTGATGCTAGTGGTTTTGGTTTGCCTGATTTAATCTCACAAGTAAATCCATACATATTAATTCCAAAATGTGAATAATGNTGTTTAACAAAGCCTATTTTATTAATAATTTTAATTTTAATATTTAATTCTTCAAAAANCTCTCTTTGTAAACATTTTTCAAANGTTTCTTTGTTTTTTAATTTTCCACCAGGTAATTCCCATAACCCNCCAAGCAATCCTTTGTTTTTTCTTTTNGCAATAAGTAATTTATTATTTTTAAAAATAAGCCCAACNGNAACGTCATAAATAGGAAGCTTTTTTCTTTTCTTTTTAAACGTATATTGATCAATTAAATTACTATTAAATCCTTCACAATATTTTTTAACAGGACAAATAATGCACTTTGGATTTACTGGTAAACAAATTTCTCTACCAAGGTCCATAAGAGACTGATTGATAATAGATGGGCTATAATTTTTCATTAGCATTGAAATGTAGCGCTTAGATTCTTTAATAATATGCTTTGAATCTTTAACTCCATATAATCTTGCAATTACTCTTTTAAGATTTCCATCTATAGCTGGATACGGCTGATCATATGCAATTGACAAAATAGCAGAAGCTGTATAATCACCAATACCCTTCAATGAAATTAATTCATCATAAGTTTTAGGAAAAATACCATTATATTTTTTATGAATGGTTTGAGCGGTGTGATAAATATTGTGAGCTCTTTGATAGTACCCTAATCCTTCCCATAATTTTAATACTGTATCTATATTAGCGGATGCGACCTTATCTACAGAAGGAAATTTTTTCATCCAAGATTTAAAATACGAGCTTGCAGTATTAACCTGAGTTTGTTGCAGCATTATTTCAGATATCCAAATACTGTATACTGTTTTTTTTTCTCTCCAAGGAAAATTATAGTTTTGCATTTGATACCAACTAGATAAAGCAAGGCTTATTTTACTCATTGTTCTGCAATTCAAACTGCCAATTAATTTTATTTAATAAATCAATCAATAAATCTTTTTCATTCGGATTTAACTTTGTACAAATATTATAAAAATGATTATCAATACTTTTATTGATTTTTGTATATATTTTTTTTCCTTNNTCACTNAGACTAANATTNTAAGACCTAATGTCTTNATTAGATTTTTTTTTAATAATTAAGTCTANTTTAATTAAATGAGATAAATTCCTCGAAACCGTACTTATATTTAAAGACAGGTTGTNTGATAGTCTTGTTTGNCTAATNCCATNAAATGGTATTGATATTAAGCACAGAGCNTGAGATTCTGTNAGATTATATTGTTTAATATTTTTTCTAAAAAGCCTGAGATAATTTTTAAAAAAATCACTTGATTGTTCAGATAAGTTCATAGTTGTATTATACAACTAATATTTATAAATACTTAATACTTTTTAAATAAAAATTTAAAAGGAAGATACAAGGCTAATATATAAATAAAATATATGATTTCTAGAAAAATCAAATACATNGGCCATTCACCCATTATTAATGGACTACTTACAGCAGGAGGTTGACATATAAACATGTAGTTAGATCCTAGAAAATAATTAATCAATCCTACGGGAATAATTACTACATTTATAAAAATAAAAGCATTAAAAACTCCCTTCAAATTAAATCGTTTTTTATATGCAAATATTAGCCAAAGAACATTTAGAATAATTATTGAATGCTGCCAATTAAGTGCAAATGCACCAATCATATTATTTATTCCCGTTAAATCAACAGTTATCATAGCCTGTAATGCTCCACCTAAACCCAAAACATAAGCACAGTCAAAAATAAACTGCTCAAATTTTTGATTAAATTTCTTATCTGAAATTACCATGATTAGTCCAAACAATGAGAAATAATAACCTATACTACAAAACTGTAGGGGTAAATCAGACTTAAAAGAAAGTACATAAAGTTCATCAAGAAAAATTCGATTTACATAATCTAAAATTTCTTGCAATACTGAAAAAANTATAAGTCCATATGTAATTTTATAAACTATATATTTGTTTTGAATTTTATATCCAATAAATGAAAAAACGATCCATAAACATACCATTACGATTGTTAAAGAATTATGGTAGTAATATAATAAATCAGGATCTAATGGTTTCATAAAAATTTATAATCCTTTAGTTAATAATATAATTATAAAATTAACATTTCTTTTGTTGAACTATTCATTGGTTTACATTTATCTGCTTTAATCCAACAATCATCTTCAATTCGNACACCACCCCAGCCTTCTAAATATATTCCTGGTTCAATTGTAACAACATAGTTTTCTAATAAGGGTTTTTCATTTAAATGGCTAACACGTGGGTAAGTATGGACCTCAAGTCCAATACCATGTCCAGTAGAATGTATAAACTTATCACCATATCCCGCTTTATTAATAACACTTCGACATGCANTATCTAACTCTTTCCCAGTAATACCNGCTTTAGCTGCTTTAATACCTGATAATTGAGATTCCAAAACAATATCATAAATTTCTTTNTGCTTGGAGGTCGCTTCTCCAATAGCAACCGTGCGCGTCATATCTGCATGGTAACCATTATANAGTGCACCAAAATCCATAACAACAAAATCACCTCTTTCAAACTGCTTACTAGATGGTCTTGCATGAGGCAATGCACCTAAATATCCACTACCAATAATTGGCTCATAACTATCTCCCTCNGCACCATTCATCTTAAACAAATATGATATTTTTGCAGCGATTTCTTTTTCTACTGCNCCTTCTTTTAAATCAGGAATAATCTGCAAAAAAACTTCATCTGTAATATCAATTGCTGTTTGCAATGATTCAATCTCNAGCCTATCTTTAACTGCAGCAATTTTNTCTATTATTCCTGAAGTAGGAATCCACTTTATCTTATTTAATTGTTGTTTAAATTGAGAAAATAAATTAACAGAAACATAATCTGACTCAAAACCAATAGTCATATTGTCATTTAAAAGATTTTTAGATTTAATTTCACTATAATGTGCAGAACCTGTAATAATGATAGTAGCATTTTTAACCTGATTTTTACTTTGCTCGATATATCTCCCATCAGTAAAAAAATATTGTTTATTATCTAAAATCAATAAGGATCCNGCAGATCCAGTAAACCCAGTTAAATATCTAATATTTGTTAAATTTGTTACATAAATACCATCTAAACTATTTAGATGAAAGTTATTTTTTAATAAATCTAATCTATTTGAAAATGACATACTTATTGGTTCCTNTTTTTAATTCTTTGTAAAACTATTGTTTTATTTTTTACTACAAACTGGGCATTTTTTTTATTTGAAGACATTATATTCAACACTTCAAGAGCATGATTATATTTTTTCTGCTTTAATAGTAAATTATACATTGTTTGAGTTGCTAATTTAGTATCAATAGTTACTNGGNGATTATTTTTACTAATAATTTTATTTTTTTTNACATTTTTATGANTTTTNTTACNNAAATATTTCTTTTTATAAGATTTAACCTGATTATGACCAGGCACCAATCTATCTAACATAAAAACATACTTTTTAATTGTAGATTTACTGCGTTTTAAATTAATAAGNACTTCTATTAAGATTAATAATGCTTTGATGTTTTTAGATTGACTAACAACTCTCTTTAATTTTTTTTCTGCTTCAATAATTTTTTCTTCTTTTAAAAATATCTTGCCTAAAATAAAATCACCTAAAATATTATCTGGAGAATTTTTTAAACCAATATTACAAACTTTTTTTGCTCTCTCTAGCTGATTTTCATTATAATAGTAATCAGCCAACATAGGGAAAATAGGGCTTCCAAAATCATCAGCAAAAACTTTTTCTAACTCCNNGATTTTCATAATTATTCCCTGTTATTTTTTACCCATGATTGAATATANTCTAAAGATTGCTTAACTGGTGTTCCTGGACCAAATAATTGACCTACGCCCATTTGCATTAATTCATCAATATCTTTTTGAGGAATNATACCACCACCAGTTAANAAAATATCATTNATNTCTTGATCTTNAAGCAATTTTAAAATTTTAGGNAAAATTGTCATNTGAGCACCGCTTAATACAGAAATTGCAATCACATCAACATCCTCCTGTATTGCTGCATTCACTATCATTAAAGGGGTTTGTCTTAATCCTAAATAAATAACTTCCATGCCTGCATCACGATAAGCTCTAGCTAAAATTTTAATTCCCCTATCATGGCCATCTAATCCAGGCTTAGCCATCAATACTCTAATTGGTCTATTCATTTGAATCTAACCAAAATGTTACAGGTCCATTATTTATCAATTTAACCGACATATTTGCTCCAAATTTTCCTGATTGTAAATTAATATTATATTTTTTTAATTCATCAATAAATAATTCATATAATTTTTCAGCTTTTTGTGGTGTTTCTGCATTAATAAAACTTGGCCTGTTACCTTTTTTACAATTACCATATAAAGTGAACTGGCTTACTACCATTATTGAAAAATCTTTATCTAAAACTGATAAATTCATTAAATTATTAGAATCATTAAATATTCTTAGCTTAATAATTTTATTNACTAAATATTCGATATCTTCTTTGCTATCTTCTTTTTTTATTCCTAAAAAAATCAATAAACCTTTGCCTATTTTACTAAAATTTTTATTATTAATTTCAATTTTNCAGGAATCAACTCTTTGCAATANTGCTCTCATTAATTAGATAGCCAAACNTTAAAAGATCCAAANTTACTTTTTAATTCTGTTAGAGATTCTGTGGAAATAGAAAACTTAATTTTTTTTATCAAAACTTTTTGATTAATTCCCTTTAATGATTTTAAATGTAATACAAGGTTATAATTTCCAGGAAATTTATTAGATAATTTTTCAATACTTTCAACGATTTCCTTATTATGATTATTATAATTAATAGAAATATTTATATTTTGTGTTAATAATTTTTTTAAATCTTTATTAATTATAAATACTTTACTAACTATAATTCTTGATATTCGTTCACTTTCACTATTGTTAAAATCTTTTCCTATAATGTAAAGCAATTTATCCTTTTGTATGAGTTCATTGTATTTAGAAAAAGTTTCATTAAACACATATAGTTGAAGACTTTCATTTAACGTATCTAGCGATACCAATGCCCATTTATTACCATTTTTATCAAAACGATACACAATATCAGATACAATTCCTGCAGTAGACAAATAAGGTGGTTTTAAAAAATTTTTATTTAACAATTCATTTAAATCATCTGCATATTTTAAAAGAGGGTTATCTGATAAATAAAAACCTAGAAGCTCTTTTTCATGTTTTAAACACTCATCTTTTGTCCACTCTTCTTGCTGAGCTAAACTAGGCGTTGATATAGCTAAATCTGTTGATGCAAAAAGTGATGATTGATGAATATTTTCTGTCTTATTGAACTTATTAATAAATTCAGTAATAATTTCAATAGAACCATACATTTCTGAACGATGTTCTGTCAAACTATCGCAGGCTCCAGATAATATTAAGCTCTCTAGAACCTTTTTGTTTATTGCGGGCTTAATTTTTGCAACATCAAATATTGATTTAAATAAACCATTATCTGATCGAAACTGAACAATATTATCTGATGCTTTTTGACCTATATTTTTAATTGCTGATAAACCATATTGAATAGTATTATCATCTATTATACTAAAATCTGTATTTGATAAATTAATATCGGGTGTGTTTATATTTATATTCATTCTCTTGCATTCAAGCATTAATTTAACAACTCTATCTGTATCATTTATATCTGAAGAAATATTCGCTGTTAAAAATTCTATTGGATAGTATGTTTTTAACCAAGCCGTATGAAATGCAATCATTGCATATGCTGCTGAATGACTTTTAACAAATCCATACTCTGCAAACTTTTCTAATAACTCAAAAATTTCTACTGCTTGCTTTTTATTAATGTTATTTTTTTCTGCGCCATCAACAAATTTTAATTTATAAGATGCCATAAGATTCTTTTTTTTCTTGCCCATAGCTCTTCTTACAATGTCTGATTCTCCCAAACTAAACCCACCAATCTCAGAACATATTTGCATTACTTGCTCCTGATAAACTATAATTCCATATGTTTCTTTTAAAATACTTTCTAAACTTGAATGTATGTATGTCGTATTAGAATTACCATGTTTTCTAGCAATATATTCAGGAATATTAGACATTGGGCCAGGCCTATAAAGTGCATTCATAACAATTAAGTCCTCAAAACATGTTGGCTTTAAGTTTAGTAGATTTTCCCTCATTCCATCAGACTCAAATTGAAAAATTCCAATAGTAACACCCGGTTGAAAAATTGTTTCATATACTTTCATATCGTTGCAATCAATATTATTAATATCTATAGTTTTACCATGTCTTTTCTTAACCAAATCAATTGTCTTTTTAATAACAGTTAAATTTCTTAATCCTAAAAAGTCCATTTTCAATAAACCTAATTCTTCTAAACCATTCATATCCGCCTGAGTAGTTATCTCTTTGTTAGATGGATTTTGGAATAACGAAACATAATCTCTAAGGGGACCTGGAGCAATAACAACTCCAGCAGCATGTGTTGAAGCATGTCGATGACAGCCTTCAAGAACTTTTGAATATTCAATNAATTCTTCATATACTTTACTTTTAGAAGAAACTTCTCTTAATTCTGAATTTTGTTTCAATGCTTTATCTAAAGTTATTTTTGGTTCATTNGGAATTAGCTTTGCTATTTTATCAACATCTGAATAACTAATTCCTAAAACTCTTCCAACATCTCTAACAACAGAACGTGCTTTCATCGTTCCAAAAGTGATTATNTGCGCTACAGAATCATAACCATATTTTTCTTTTATATAATGGATAACATTTTCACGACCTTCAATGCAAAAATCAATATCAATATCAGGCATGGTTACTCGCTCAGGATTAAGAAATCTTTCAAATAGNAGATTATATTTAAGNGGATCTATATTTGTAATACCAGTAGAATAAGCAACAATAGAGCCTGCTGCAGAACCTCTACCTGGTCCTACTGGAATATTATTTTTTATAGCATAATTAACAAAATCTTGAGTTATNAAAAAATATCCTGCATATCCCATTTTTTTTATTACNGATAATTCATACTTTAGCCTATCTTGAATTTCTTGTGTTATTTTACTATATCTTTTTTTAAGACCTTCANNACAAAGTTTTTCTAAATATTTATCAGGGTCAGTTTCTTGATCNGGGAGAGGATATGCTGGTAAATGATAATTGCCTAAAGGAATTTCCACATCACATTGCTCAGCAATTGATAAAGTATTTTCTAGAGCCTCAGGAACATCCTTAAAAATTTCATACATTTCATCAACTGATTTAATATAAAATTGATTTGGTTCNTATTTTAATCTATTTATATCATCTCTATCTTTNCCTGTTCCTAAACAAAATAAAACATCATGAGCATTAGAATGTTCTTCNAGACAATAATGACAATCATTTGTTGCNATTANTGGAATATTTAATTCTNGAGATAGTTTTTTTAATATTGCATGCGATGCCTTCTCTTCTTTTAAATTNTGATTTTGNAACTCTAAATAAAATCTTTTATCAAAAATTTTCTGATAAGATAACGCTGCTTTTTTTGCTTCTTCATAATTACCTGCCGCTGCATACGATGTAACTTCACCTGCCAAGCAAGCAGAAGTAGCGATTAAACCCTCATTAAATTCTTCTAATAAGTTTTTATCTATTCTTGGACGATAATAAAATCCATTCAAATAACCTATGGAAGTTAATGCCAATAAATTTTTATANCCTTGTTGATTCATTGCTAAAAGCACAAGATGATAATAGTTTTTTCTTTTACCTGAATCAAGTGTAACCAATTGTCTATCAGTATGATTATTAACTGCTACATACATTTCGCATCCAATTATTGGTTTAATACCNGCTTTTAATGCAGCCTTATAAAATGGAATCATTGAAAATAGATTNCCATGCTCAGTAATTGCAATACTATCCATACCCAAATCAGCAACCCGATTNCACATAGTTTCAACTGTCTGNGCNGCATCTAGCAGCGAATAATCAGAGTGATTATGAAGATGTACAAAATCAGACATATATAAATGATTTTTTAGTTAACATAATAAGCAACAGCCCTCCTAAACATAAATACTTTAGAAAACTACTAAGATATTTATATGTTTTTTTTTGTGGAAATTTAATAAGTAAAAATACAGAATATAATAATGGAATCTCAATTATTATTATTAATAATATAATAAANAGTGTACTTAACTTNGCTAACCANCAAATTATTAAGTATGCTATCATTGAAATTATAGTATAAATAATGATATATAGGTTCATTTTTCTTTTACCAAAAAATACTGGAGCAGTGTATGAATTGTTATATAAATCTCCATCATAATCCTCCATATCCTTTATCATTTCTCTTAATAAGGTAAATATAAAACATAGAAAAAAAGGAATAANCATTCGGTTATATGAATTACTCATAACTATTTCTGTAAAAATAAAAATACTTGAAAGCAATAAAGAGGTTATCACATTNCCGAAAAAAGGAAGATGCTTAAAGAAGTAATTATATAAAAAAGTAACTGGNAGAACAAATAATACTAAAAAAAATATCGCAAAATNATTTAATTGAAAGAGAAAATATATTAGAAAAAAAAATAAACATGCTATAATGAAATAAACATTCTGATATGACAAACTATTATTAACCAAGGGTCTATCTGGATGATTAATTTTATCTGATTTTATATCAAGTAAATCGTTAACTACATTACCTATTCCCATGGTAATCATAACTACTATAGCACAATTAATTATTAATAAATCAAAGGGTTTACTTAATAAGTATCCAGACACAAATACTGCTATAGCTCCAAGTATTAAATTATGAAATCTTAAAATTTTAATAATATTTTTAACAACTATGAACAACTTTTAAAGCTCGATAATTATTGTTTAAATCTTTATACCATTTTAATATGAAATTTGATTTTCTAAAAATAAAATCAATTTCTTTTTTAGTATTTTCTAATCCAATTTCAACTATGAGTACACCATTTTTATTTAAAATTAGTGGAAGATTTTTAGAAATTTTTTTATAAAATGTTAACCCGTCTTCAAAATCTGTTAATGCTATTTTTGGTTCATAACTTTTAATTTCTNTAGGAAGTTTNTTATAATCTTTTTTTGTTANATAAGGTGGATTTGCAACAATTAAATCATATTTTTTTCTAAAATTATAATTTAAAAAATCAATTTTTTCAAAAGATATCTCTGTTTCACCATGAATTTTTTTATTTTTTTCTGCAACTAATAGCGCTTTTTCTGATATATCAATTGCNTGAACTTGTTTAACTATTTTTTCCTTTAATAAGGTAATAGNCAGATTTCCAGAACCAGTACCAATATCCAAGCAAAAATCAAAAAAACCATGCTTTTTTGCAACATCTATTATTAGCTCTGTTTCTGGTCTTGGTATTAACGTATCCTCAGTTACAAAAAAATCATAACCATAAAAGCTTGATTTATTTAAAATATATTGAAAAGGATAGCCTTGGCTTCTCCGTTTAATAAAATCTATAAAAAAANTTTTATTTTTTTCTGAGATTTTTTTTTTATTATTTAACTTGATATCCTGAAGCTTTAATTGAAATTTATCAATAACAAACCATTCTATTTCTTTTTTTGAATTTTCAATATTGTTTTCTAGTAAAAAAGCCTCTCCTAATAACATTAATTCNTTAAGTTTAATCGTATTAGGTTCAAAAAATTTATTTTTCATTCAGAATTTTCAAGTAATTGAATTTTTTGGTCTTCAGCTTTTAATTTACTAATTATNTCGACTAAATTACCGTTTAAAACTTCTTCCANTTTATATAAAGTTAAATTAATTCTATGATCAGTAATTCTACCTTGAGGATAATTATATGTTCTTATTTTTGCACTTCTATCACCAGTAGAAACCATTTTTTTTCTTTCTTGAGACCTTTCACTGTTTAGTTTTTCAATTTCTAAATCTAACAAGCGTGATTTTAAAACTTTTAAAGCTTTNTCTTTATTTTTATGCTGAGATGATTCATCTTGACATGTTACAACAAGACCCGTAGGCAANTGTGTAATACGAATTGCTGACTCTGTTTTATTAACATGTTGTCCTCCNGCTCCAGAAGCACGATAAGTATCTATTTTTAAATCTTTATCAACAATTTGGATATCTGCATCTTCAGCTTCTGGTAAAACAGCAACAGTTGCNGCGCTAGTATGTATTCTTCCATTTGATTCCGTATCTGGTATTCTTTGCACTCTATGTACTCCAGATTCATATTTTAAATCGGCGTAAATTGANTCTCCTTTAATTGAAACTATAACTTCTTTTACACCACCACCCTCATTATCATTTAAGGAAAGAATTTCATGTTGCCATTTATTATTTTCGCAAAAACGAAGATACATTCTAAATAAATTTTCAGCAAATAATGAAGCTTCAGTTCCACCAGTTCCGCTACGAATTTCTAAAATAATATTTTTATCATCATTTGGATCTTTTGGCAATAAAAATATTTTCAGCTTATCTTCCAACAATGATAATTCATCTTTTAATGGATTAATTTCATCTTTTATTAGTTCTTTAAGTTCCTTATCATTTCCTTTTAATATTTCTTCATCTTCTTGAAGATGATAAAATTTTTTAATATAATTATTTACATCCGGGATAATGGGTGAGAGACGTTTGTGTTCTTTTGCTAAACTTGAATATTGTTTAACATCAGAAACAATGTCTGGATTGCTCATCTTTTTTGATATATCATTAAATTGAACTATTAAACTTTCTAGTTTGTCAATCATGAATACTAACCGATTGATTCTGCGGTAAACTTTTTGCCTGAAAAGTCATCAATTTTTTTCCCAAATGCTGACTTTAAAGCATGAATAGCAACCTCAACTTGTTCATTGTCGGGCTGTTTTGTAGTTATATTTTGGAGAAGTAAACCAGGTTTAGATAAAAATTTAAAAATTAAAATATGTTGTTTGGTTGATAAAAACTTTAGTACTTCATAACCAATACCAGCAACAAGTGGCAAGCATATTAAATGTATAGTTAGCCTAATGAAAAAATTTAAGTTATCAACAAATAACAATGCAATTGAATCTAAAATAGCATAAGAGAAAATAGTCACTATCATTATGATAAATATAAAGCTTGTTCCACATCTTGGATGTAAAGTAGAAAATTTTTGAGCATTTGTGATGCTTAATTCTTGCCCCGATTCAAAATTATAAACTGTTTTATGCTCAGCGCCATGATATTGAAAAAGACGTTTTATATCTTTAAGCTGAGAAATCAAAACTAAATATATTAAAAAAATAGATATTCTAACTAAACCAGAAATAATATTGAAATAAAGTGGACTATTTGTGTTATTTGGTATTAATAAGGAAGATAGATACAGCGGAAGACCTAAAAAAATACCAATTGATACAAAAATAGAAAAAATATTCATAATTTTTTCTAAAATTGAATTTAATAACGTATTTTTACTTTTATTATTATTTTCTTCATCATAAGTCTCTGCTGACCAATCGAGAGTTTGATAGCCAATTTTCATCGATTCGTATAAATGTATAAATCCACGAACAATAAAAAAATTTTTTAAGTTATACTTTTCAGTAATCGAGAAAAATTCAAAACGCTTAAATATAATTTTTCCATTTTTTAGCCTAAGTGCAGTTGCGTAAGCTCCAGGAACACGCATCATAACCCCCTCAATAACTGCTTGTCCCCCAACTAAAATAGAGGTTTTCATAAAAAACATCATTAATGATTTAAGCAATAAATTCATAATAAATTATTTAAAATAATTAATAAAAATTAAGAAATATAAAAATAGAAAAGTGCTACTTTTTTTTATCTGATTGAAAATTATATTTATTCATATATTTTTCAACTCTTCCAGAAGTGTCAACTAAATTTTGCTGACCTGTAAAATAAGGATGAGATTTACTAGAAATATCTAATTTATAAAGAGGATATTCATTTCCATCTTCCCATTTAATAGTGTCTTTAGTTTCAATAGTAGATCTTGTTAAAAACTTATAATCACAAGAAACATCTTGGAATACAACATATCTATAATTTTCTGGGTGTATATCTTTTTTCATAATGAATAATTATACAATGTCTGATAATTGTAAATCTTGTTTTTTTAAATATCTCATTAAACCAATTTTATCTATTGTTTTTAATGCAGAGACAGAAACTTTTATTTTAATGTTTCTTCCCAGCTCTGGAACATAAATACTTTTCATTTGTAAATTAGGCAATTGTCTTCTCTTNGTCTTAATATTTGACTTTGAGACATTATTGCCAACCAGTGGTCTTTTACCTGATATTGAACAAAATTTTGACATCGTTTCCTTTTATTTATTTCAATTCGTATAAAACGGTCTGTATATTACTAAATTAAATCCAAAATTAAAAGTCTAATTTTTTCAGCGCACTCTCTATCAATGAAACTGCTGTAGATATTGTTTCATTTGACGTAGCATATGAAAGCCTAATATTATTAGGCGCACCAAAGCTATCACCTGCAACAGTTACAACACCTGTTTGTTCTAAAATATAAAGAGATAAATCAGAAGATGTCTGTATTTTTTTTCCATAAGAATCATAAGAGTTAATATAATGTTTGAAGTTTGGAAATACATAAAATGCACCGTTTGGTTTTTCACAAGTTACATCTGGAATTTTATTCAACTCTTCTAAAACTAAATCTCGTCTAGTATGAAAAATTTTTTTCATATCAGCTACACAGCTTTGGTCCCCAGTTAATGCTTCAATCGCAGCATATTGAGCTATAGAATTAGGACAAGAAGTACTTTGTCCTTGTAGTTTTGAAACTGCTTTTACCAATTCTTTATTACCTGCGATATAGCCTATTCTCCAACCTGTCATTGCGTAAGTTTTAGAACAGCTTTGAAAAGTTAATAAATTTTTTAAGTGTGGAGCAAAAGTTGCTATACTTTTAAAGGGTTTATCATATGTTAGTTGCTCGTAGCATTCATCAGAAAAAATCCAAACATCTGGTCTTTTTTTGAAAATATCAAGCAATTTATTAACAGCATCATCACTCCAAACTCCCCCCGTTGGATTTGAGGGTGAATTAATAATAATACCTTTTGTGTTTTTTGTAATTTTACGAGTTAAATCATCAAAATCTGGTTCATTCTGTTTAGATGGGTCTGTATTAACAAAAACTGGTTTTGCTCCTGTTACTGTAACAAAATCTGGAAAAGAAACCCAGTACGGTTTAAAAATTATTACCTCATCTTCTTTTTGAAATAAAACTTGGCAAGCATTATATAAAGAATGTTTACCACCACAAGATACAACTATCTGTTCAGGACTATATGTTAATTGATTATCTCTAAATAATTTTTTACAAACAGCTTCTTTTAGTTCAACTGTTCCTCCACCAGGAGTATATTTTGTATGGCCATTATTAATTGCCCATATAGCGGCTTTTTGTATATGGTTAGGTGTCGAAAAATCTGGTTCTCCAACGCTTAAATTATAAACAGGTTTATTGGCTCTTTTTAATTCAGCCGCTTTGCTTGTCATTTCAAGCGTTGCTGATGGTTTTATTCTATGAATTCGATCAGAAAACACAACATTAACTGCTCATAGAGTCTAAGAACTCTCTATTATGCTTAGTACGTTTCAGCTTTTCAATTAAAAATTCCATGGCTTCAATATTTGTCATATCATTTATGATTTTTCTCAGTAGCCAAATACGAGATAAATCTTTTTTACCAATTAACTTATCTTCTCTTCTGGTGCTTGATCTATTTACATTAATAGATGGATATATACGCTTATCGCTTAAATCNCTATCAAGCACTAGCTCTTGATTTCCAGTTCCTTTAAACTCTTCAAAAATTACCTCGTCCATTCTNCTTCCAGTATCAATAAGTGCTGTTGAAATGATTGTCAAACTACCACCGTTTTCAACATTTCTTGCAGCTCCAAAAAAACGTTTTGGCTTATGAAGAGCATTTGAATCAACACCACCAGATAAAATTTTTCCACTATGTGGAATAACAGTATTATATGCTCTGGCCAATCTTGTAATTGAATCCAGCAAGATTACAACATCTTCACCAGTCTCAACACATCTTTTTGCTTTTGATATAACCATCTCAGCAACTTGCACATGCCTGGTAGCAGGCTCATCAAATGTAGATGCTACGACCTCAGCTTTTACACTACGCGCCATATCAGTAACTTCTTCTGGACGTTCATCAATTAACAAAATAATTAAGTTAATTGATGGATCATTTGTAGATATAGCGTTAGCAATTTTTTGTAGTAAAATAGTTTTTCCTGTTTTTGGCTGAGCAACTATTAAACCCCTTTGTCCTTTTCCAATGGGTGCTAACATATCAATTGTTCTGGTAGAAATATTATTTTCATCAGTCTCAAGCTTAATAATTTCATCGGGATAAAGAGGGGTTAAGTTTTCAAAATGAACCAATCCTCTTGATTCATGAGGATTAATTCCGTTTACTGTTTCAACTTTTAATAAAGCAAAAAATCTTTCATTATCCTTTGGTGGTCTAATTTGACCAGAAACAAGATTTCCTGTTTTTAAATGGAACTTTTTTATTTGAGAGTGTGAAACATATATATCATCAGGACCAGGCAAATAACTGTAGTCAGGTGACCTTAAAAAACCATAACCATCAGACAAAACTTCTAATACACCCTCACCAAAAATCGTTTCTTTATTTTTAGCTTTAGTTTGTAATATAGATTTTATTAAATCTTGCTTTCTTAAACCTGAATATTCTTTAAATCCTAATGAATCACACATTTTATGTAATTCTTTAACTGTCAACTTCTGCAGTTCTCGCGTTTTCATTAAAACTCCTAATTAAATTATATGTAAAAGATTGATTTTTTAAGCGTGAATTAAGGAATTCCCTACAATATCGTTAAGTTAATAACCTTTTATTATCTAGTGCAAAACAATTTTTAAAAAAAGTGTTGATTGCAGGTGCAATAAAATGACTACCAAGTATTACTAAAACATCTGATTTTCTAGTATTTTTTATACAAAAATCAATGCTTTCTTCAATATTTTTAATAATTTTAATTTTATCTGTATTGCGAAAAATTTTTGCAATTTCATTAGATGGCATGCTATTTCTGATGTTGGTTTCCGTGCACACAATATAATCAAACTTATTTTCAAACCTTTTAAAAATAGAGCGGATTTTTTTATTATTTTCAAATGCACATAGTAAATATTTTTTTTCAAATTTATTTATCTCTAAAAAACTATTAAAGCTTTCTAGAAAACTTTTCAAACTTGAATCATTGTGTGCCACATCAAATACAATTGTTGGTTGATCTTGAATTATATGGAATCTTCCAAACCAAATTGTTTTTTTGATTCCCTCAGAAATTTGCTTTTCACTTAAGTTAATAATTTTTTTCTTNTTTAAATAATGTGCACACNTTNNAACAAGNATTGCATTTTCTNNTTGNTGNTTNCCATANAANTNATCTAANGAAATAGTTGAATTTTTATTGTTTGNACANATGATNTNTAAATTANNNAGACNTGCTCTTTTNCGCAAAATTTNCATCACTTTTTGATTTTGTTTTGAAGAAAATACAAACTTGGTGTTTTTATTAATTGCCATGGATTTATCAGTTGCAATTAAAGATATGGTATTACCTAAAAGGGAATGGTGNTCCATAGATATTGGGGTAAATATAATCCCCGCATTATCACAGGCAGTAACACTATCATGTCGGCCACCTAGACCTGTTTCTAAAATACAAAAGTCAACTTTTTGTTTTTTAAAATACCATATAGAAATAACAGTCAGTAGCTCAAAAAATGATGGTTGAATTAACCTAATAGAGGTTTCATATTTTTTAATAAAACTTTTTATATGTTTGTTTTCAATCAAATCATTATTAATTCTAATACGCTCATTAACTGATACAAGGTGGGGAGAGGTAAATAAACCCACATTATATCCACCTTTTTCTAACATTGAAGACAGCATTGCTGAAACTGAACCTTTACCATTAGTACCTACGACTTGGATAGAATATACTTTTTTTTGAGGATTATTACATGCTTGCAATAATTCTTTTGTACGCTTTAAACCATATTTAATTTTTTTTGATGATATGTTTAATAAATATTCTGAAATGCTCATTTATAATTTAATATATTCAATATCTAACNAATTTGTTTTTAAAAAAACTGNAGCCAATTTATTAAACTCCATAGACTTATCACTTANATAATATTTTATANTTTGAGTTTTTNNGGAAGTCCTTAAAACAGAATTATTNTCAAATAGTTGCTTAACATAAAAAGCTACTGTTTTAGCTGANTCAACAATAACAGTATTGCNTGAAAAGTNTTGNCTAATATANGCTATNAGNAGNGGATAATGCGTACAACCCATAATTAAAACATCAACTTTCTGAAAACTTTTTTTATTTAAATAAAAGTTACAGGTTTCTTTTGTTATTGGATGCTTTATAAAACCTTGTTCAATTAAGGGCACAAATAAAGAGCACTCCTGGGAAATAATTTTAAAATCACTGCTTATTCTATCAAGCTTTTTGTTGTATGCTTTTGAGTTAATAGTAGCTTGAGTGCCAATAACTCCTATAAAATTATTTTTTGTAACTTTTGATGCAAACTCAACACATGGATCNATAACGTTAATTATAGGCACTTTCAAGTAGCTTTTTAAAAACTTTACTGCCAGTGCAGACGCAGTATTACAAGCAACAACAATTAGTTTAACATCCTTTTTATTTAAAAAATCACATATTTCTTTTGAATATCTGATTATTGTTTCTTGGCTTTTTGTTCCATATGGTAGNCTGGCTGTATCTCCAAAATAAATAAAAGATTCATTTGGAAATGTTTCNTTTAATGATCTAAGAACTGTTAGACCACCTAATCCGCTATCAAAAACTCCTATAGGTCTGTTATCTTCTTTCATATTTATTTTTAAAATCTATAACTGATTCAAATAATCCTTTTGCAATTTCTCGTTTATACTGTGCTTTTGATAATTGTTTTGCTTCTTTTTTATTCGTAATAAACCCAACTTCGACTAATACATTTGGCATAGTAGCTCCAACAAGAACATGAAAACCAGCTTGCTTAACCCCTCTGTTAATACTATCTAGTCTTTTATCTAAATTAACTTGAATTCTTTCTGCTAAATATTCACTCCCTTTCATTGCTGAATTTTGNGTCATNCTTGCAACAATTCTTTTNGCATCTGTAAAATCAATATATTTATGATTTTCTTCCTCAAGCTTAATAGCTTCATTTTCTCTCTTTGCTACCTCAATTGCATCTTGAGTTTTACCTATTCTCAAGAGAAAGGTTTCGAAACCTCGCGCTTGCGGCTGAGCGGCATTAGCATGAATGCTTATAAAAATATCGCCATCTGCATTATTTGCAATTTGAGTTCTTTTCCAAAGAGGGATAAAAATATCCTCGTCTCTTGTATATACAACCTTAAGGCCCAGATTACGCTCAATCATTTTACCAAGCTGCTTTGAAATATCTAAGGCAATGTCTTTCTCTTTAATCTTATTAACTCCTATGGCCCCAGGATCTTTTCCCCCATGTCCAGGGTCTATCACAACAGTATCAATTATCCACTTTTTTCGTAACTCATTAATTTTTTTACTATTTTGAGTTTGTTCAACCGACAATAAAATTTCTATATAGTTTTCTGTTGTATTGAAAGATATATCATCAACTTTTTTATTTATTAAAAAAGACAGTTGGCCTGATTGTTTTTGTTGTATTGAATTTACTTTTGTGATAGGATAAGTTAATTGTGAGCTTTTGATTCCGATTGAATCAATGGCACTATTCAAAATCGTAACATTTAACCATCCTGACTTGTTAATTGATGTGGCAATGTGTTTTTGGGGGAATTTTTTTGTGGTTTTAATAGATAAAACAATTCCATTAGTTTTGTTTTGAATATTAAAATCTTTTACATTGTAAATGTTTGTCAAAACTTTTGCCATGTTTTTTTTTGATTCAACTAACTGAACGGGCATATTAATTGATTCCAAAATATGATAAAAAGGGAGCAAGGGAACATATAGTTCTTTATTTTTTAATATAACATCATATGTCAAATGATAAACACTGTCATTAATTTTAAAGTAAGAGGAAAATGGTGAAAAGTATATTTTTTTATCTTCAAAAATTACCTCTAGCTTTTCTTTTGACTGATAGTATGTACTTTTAAGTTCGTGCGTTTGGATAAAATCATTTAGTGAAATATAATCGATTTGATTATACTGTATAACCTTTAATGAAAGCTCGCTTTGAGGTAATGGTTGAAAAAATGCAACACTGGTACATAAAAGGAAGAAAATAGAATGTTTATGCAGATGTTTAAGCAAATCAGTTTACTTTTTTTGAATCCATAACTTTAAAAACTTTTTCACCCGGCCTAACCATTAAAAACTTTTCTCTTGCTAGCTGCTCAATGTACATCGTATCAAGCTTTAATTTAGTAATTTCGCTTTGAATAGCTAGCTGCTGATTCATTAAGGATTGAATTTGCGTTTGCAGATTATACTTTTCTTTTTTAACAGCTATAAGTTTTCTAATACCAAAATCATTGTATGCCAAGTATAAAAATCCAAAGACCAATATTAGAATTAAAACATATAGTCTATTTTTAATTTTTCTTCTATTTTTTCGCATATTTAATGTATTGATTCTGAGCATAAATTGCATTGTTTTTTAATTTTTCTTCAATTCTTAATAATTGATTGTACTTTGCTGTTCTATCTGTTCTACAAAGCGAACCAGTTTTAATTTGTCCAGCGCTTGTTGCAACTGCTAGGTCTGATATAAATGTATCCTCAGTTTCTCCTGAACGATGAGATACAATAACTCCCATATTATGTTTTTGTGCTAAATTAATTGCTTCAATGGTTTCAGATACTGTTCCAATTTGATTAAGTTTAATTAATATAGCATTCATCGATTTATCATTAATCGCTTTTTTTAATAATTTTGTATTAGTGACAGTTAAATCATCTCCAACTATTTGGACAGAATCACCCAAAACAGNATTTAANACGNTCCAATGCTCCCAGTCATTTTGGTCTAAACCATCCTCAATAGAAACAATAGGATATTGTCTACATAAGCTTTTATAATATTCAATTAATTCTAGGGAGGAATAATCTTTACTATTTAAAGAATATGTTTTTTTACTTTTGTTATATAGTTCACTAGCTGCAACATCTAATGCTAAAACAATTTCATCACCTAGCTTATATCCTGACTGATTTATTGCTTTAACAATTAGTTGTAACGCCTCTTCATTACTTTCTAGCATCGGTGCAAAACCGCCCTCGTCACCAATAGCAGTGCTATAATTAATTTTATTTAATAGTTTTTTAAGTGTATGAAAAATTTCTGTTCCAGCTTTTAATGCAAGACTATATTTTTCAAATCCAACTGGCATAATCATAAATTCTTGAATATCAACATTATTATCTGCGTGNCTACCACCATTTAAAATATTCATCATNGGGGCAGGCATAGTTANCTGCGGACAATGAATTAAGTTTTGNTTAGAACTATAATTAAATAAATAATGAAATAAAGTTTGNTTNTTTTGGNCTGCTGCAACNCTTGCACAAGCTAAAGAAATAGCTAAAATTGCATTGGCCCCTATTTTGGATTTATTCTCAGTACCATCTAACTCTANCATTAGTTGATCTATTGTTTGAATATTTGAACAGGAAAGNCCTATTAGTCTTGGTTTTAGTATGCTNTTAATATTGTTNATTGCTTTATCAACACCTTTTCCGTGCCAATGNAAAGGCTGTTGATCTCTNAGCTCTANAGCCTCTTTATCTCCGGTTGAAGCACCACTCGGAACGCANGCAGATGAAGACATGCCATTGNCTAANATAATTTCTACCTCAATTGTTGGAAAACCCCTTGAATCTAATATCATTCTTGGTAAAATATTTTGTATTTTTGTAGACATAATTATAACTACCTTATTAAAGTTAGATTAGTNTTAATTTATACTAATTATAATATTTGATATGATATCTATTAAAAAATATACTGAAAAATTAAATAATATTTGGGATGATTTTATTCTTAAATCAAACAATGGAACAATTTTTCATACGCAGAGCTTTTTAAGNTATCATCAAAACAGAACCTTTGCTAATCATTCGTTATTGTTTTATGATAAGGCTACTNTGCTGGCTGTACTGCCTGCGGTAGTNATTAAATATAATGNTAAGAGNNTATTATTTTCNCATCCTGGCGCAAGTTTTGGAGGAGTGGTATACAGTCAAAANTTAAACTTTAAAATATATAATGACATTATATCATGCCTAGAAAAATATTGTGTTAAAAACAAGCTTGATATNGTCCGCTTAATTAATACACCTGATATNTATANTAAANCTAATGANGATTCATTTAACTATTTGCTACAGTGGAATGGCTTTGTTCAAAAAGAAATTTATATATCACATTATTTAAGAAATAATAACAAAAATGAAACGCTAAAACTATTAAACAAAAGGAAACAAAGNTATATTANNAATATCAANCAAAAAAATAAATTTTCATATCAATTNAATCAAANGTTTGATTTNTTTTACCCNATTTTATTAGANTCAAAAAAATTNTTTCAAACAACTCCAACACACTCATTNGAAGANTTGTTTTTNTTNNAGAAAAAGTTTCCAAATGAAATTCANTTACTTCTTTTTTATCATAACAAANCNGCTGTTGGGGGTAGCGTAATATTTTTNACATCGAANANNACAGCATTAATTTTTTATAATGCAATTAACCCTAGGTATAAGAAAGATCATTTATCTACATATCAACTNTATCANTGNATNAGGTTTGCNAAAAAAAATAATAAGCAANTAGTTGATTTTGGTGTTTCTCANACCCCAGAAACAACAAATCCCTTGGACCCAAAGTTTAGCCTAATACAATTTAAGGAACATTTTAGTACTAAAGGGGTTTTAAGAATAGTTTTCGAAAAGGTGTTTAATGAATAAATTTATTAATTTATCTCTGATTTATGGTTTAGGTTTTCTTTTTATTAGAGGTCTTTCTTTTCTTCTTTTACCAGTTTANACAAACNTGCTTTCAACCTTTGATGCAGGTATTATGTTTATCTTTTATACAATTTTAGCTTTTTCGAATCCACTGTATGCATTCGGGTTNGATTCTGCTCTTTTTAAATTTTATAATTCTGAGNGTCATTCTAAAGAAAGTGTTGTTANCTCATCATTAGTTTTTTTATTTATTACGTCTTTCTTTTTATCTTTGCTCTTACTATTAATTTCTCAGACTACTGCAATTAATTTTATTAATGTTCCATATAACTGGATTTTATATTTAAGTATTATATTATTTTGTGATTCAATATCTGCAAGGCTGCTNGTTGTTTTGCGGCTACAAGAGAGAGCCTTGTATTATTTGCTGGTTGGCTTATTAAACATACTTTCTTCAATGTTTTTCAACATTTTATTTATTCATTTTTATGATTTATCTAGCCTTGGAGCTATCTACGCTTTAACACTAGCAGCTATTGTGCAACTATTATTCCTAAGTCCAATTATAATAAAGCTTATTAATTTTAGTAAAATTAACTTTTTACTATATAAAAAAATGTTCGTTTTTGGGCTGCCTTTCTTNCCTGCGACAATCTTGTTTATATCAATAGGTATGATTGATCGCTTTTTTATAGAGGCATACCTAGGATTAAAATCAGTGGGTATATATAGTGCTGGATATAAGGTGGGAAGTATTATTAGTATTATAATTATAGCATTCAATCTTAACTGGCAACCATATTATTTAAAAATTAAAGATGATAAAAACTTTTTAAAAAATATTAAAACTATTAGTCGAATATTTTTTATAATCATAACATACACCGCATCTTTTATGTGTTTCTTTGTGAATGATTTAATTTCAATTAAATTTTTTGGGTTTTATATTATTGGTGAAAGCTTTTGGGAGTCAATGATTATAGTTCCATGGATAACGTTTGGATATGTTTTTTATGGTCTGTATGTTCTACAATCACCTTCGCTATATATAAAGAACAAACAAAACTGGACTCCTTTGTTTTGGGGGGCAGGCACTATTGTTAATGTAATTTTAAATATTCTTTTAATACCTCTACTAGATATTTTAGGTGCGGCTATTGCAACTTTTACCAGCTATCTATTAATATTTATTTTGATTAAAATTAAAAATAAACAGTGGATGCCGCTGCCTATTTTAAACCTTCGGATTGCGTTCTATGTGATTTTTACGATTATGGCCTTACTATTTAGATATTATAGTTATAGCTCATTATTAATAAACTCTGCTTTTATAATATATACTATCTTTACTATTTACGTAGTAAGAAATACTAAAGCAAACTAAACAATGAATAAAAAAGTTATTATTGCTTTTCTTGGAAATGCAAAATTTGATGCAAGGTGTATAAACATGGCTGGCTCTCTTTTAGATCATGGATACAGGGTTATTCTTATAGATGAACTAGCGGTTGGTGAAAGTGGCCTAAAGTCAAATAGGTTTAAAATATTTCATACCAGGGCAAGATATAAAAACGGTATAGCGAGATATTGGGGTTTTTACCGAAAAGTAAAAAAACTCAATGATGAAGTTAAACCTAATGTTTTTATTGCATCAGATTTATTTTCATTGGGTGTTTTATCTAGGTTGAATAAAAACTGTTTAAAAATCTATGATTGTCGAGAGATATATTCAAAACTNGCATCTTTAATAAACAGTCCAATAAAACAATTATTTTGGGCATATTATGAGAAAAAAAATTACAAATATGTTGATAAAGTCTTGGTTACTGCAAGAAAAGATAAAGATTTTTTAATATCAAGNTATGGATTAAAAGATATTTCGCTGATATTAAATTTTCCAAGTATTAATAGTGAAAAACCAACAATTAACTTACGTGAAAAATTTAATATTGCTAAAAATAAAAAAATATTTCTTTATCAAGGTGCAATTCANGCTGGTAGGGGTATTGAGGAAATGATAGCGCTGTTAAGTCACTTTGAAAATAGTGTTGTTTGTATTATTGGTGATGGAGAGCATAAGCAACAANTAATTAAATTAATTAATAAACTAAACATTGTAAATCGAGTTTTTTTTACTGGGAACATTGCCTATAAAAAGCTTATTGGTGTTTCAAAACAAGCAGATATCGGTTTTTCTTTAATACAACCATTAAGCAAAAGCTACAAGCAAGCTTTACCAAATAAATTATTTGAATATGGTTTAGCTGGAATTCCCACAATTGCTAGTGACTTTTCAGAAATAAAAGACTATATTCTTAAATTCAAGCTCGGAAAAGCGGTTGCCCCAAACAATATGAGTGAACATATTGAAGCTGTTAACGAACTATTAAAATGGAACAATTCAAAAGTTTTAATTGAAAATGTGAAAAATAACTGTTCTTGGCACTCACAAGAACAAAAGTTTATAGAATTGCTTAATTAAAATTATGAAGCTAAACATTGTAAGTCTTGACAATCCTTTTCCACCAAATTATGGGGGTGTAATCGATATTTTTTATAAATTAAAATCATTATACNATCAAGGTTGTAAAATTTATCTACACTGTTTTTATTCTGACCGAATTCCCAATGTAGGCCTAGAGTGCTATTGCGAAGAAGTATATTACTACCAAAGAANATCATTAATAANATCAGTGTTAAGCGCAAGTTTTCCGTTTGTAGTTGCATCTAGATACTCAAAAAAATTAATAAAAAACTTGTCAAAAAATAGCTATCCAATCTTATTTGATGGNCTTCAAAGCTCTCTTGTTTCAAGGGAAAGAGAATTTAAAAGAAGGAAAAAATACTTAAGATTGCATAATGTTGAATCAAACTATATGAAGCAGCTTTCTAAAGCAGAGACAGGATGGGCTCGCAAGATTGGGTTAAGATTAGACTCATNTAAATATAAAGTATTTGAAAAAAAATTAAAACAATATGAGGCTATTTTTACAATTTCAAAACCTGATCAAAAGTTTTACCAAAATTTTCATAANAANGTTTATTTATTAAATGCTCTACATGGGCACACCAGAATCAAATCCTGCATGGGGTTCGGAGATTATATTCTTTATCATGGTAATTTTGACGTTAGTGAAAATTTTAAAGCAGCAAGGTTTTTAATAGAAAATNTTTTTAATAACATACCNTTTCCAATAAAAATTGCTGGCAAAAATGCATTGAAAAAACTTCAATCCTTAACAAAAAATACAAACATTGAGATTATCAACAACCCTGATAAAGAAAAAATGGAAAAGTTAATTTCAGAAGCACACATCAATATCTTGCCTACATTTCAATCAACNGGTGTNAAGTTAAAATTAATTAATAGTTTATTTTTAGGNAGACACTGNATTGTNAANGATGCTATGACTGCNCCAGTACCAATTTTAAANAAGCTNTGTNTTGTAAGCAGCTCTATAGATGAATTTATTAANAATATAGCCNAANNTATTANNTTNCCATTTTCAAAAAAGAANANAAAACATCGAAAAGATGTTTTATTAAAGCATTTTAATGATTTAGAAAATAGTANGGTACTNATAGATCAGATTTTCAATAAATAAATTTTTTATAATAATTTTATNAATTAAAGCTTTGCNGAATATTTTTTCTTTAAAGAATNAANGCTNTATGTAGTTTCAAAATTACCNGACTGTAANTCTTCTTCTGAGGCTTCTTCCCACTCATCTGATTTNTTTCCACTNTCAGCNATTTCAANNTTTTCACNANGANCTTCNTTGGANTTTAAATNCNCACTTTTATCNTNTGAATTATTAGGGTTAATTTTNAAAATCATAGGAAGACTACATATAAAAAGAATAAGCAAAGANAATGCAATNCCATCTAAGTGAAATATTATTGCNCCNTCNGGAAAGGGAACCTCTTCTACGCCTTTTAAAAAAAANACAGATAAAGAAACTAAAAANCCAGANAAAGAAAAAACACAAAGAAAAGAATTTAAACTGTATTTATTNAANAATAGCGCAGATATAACCCATAAATAAATTAAAAGTATCATCCAAATTATAGAAAAAGAAAAGGTCGAATTGAATAATAATATAAAGTAAAGAAGATAACCTAAAAACAATAAAACAGATGGGGCGCTTTGTTTGAAATTATGATTCATAGTTTGTGTGTAATAATATTAATAAAACATATCATTATGCAATTGAAAACTAATCTTATAATAGATAAAAAATTTTTATTAAATTTTTTTATGCTAAAAAAACTTAAATATGGTATAATAGGAGCTGGTCATTTAGGTAGATATCATGCAAAGCAAATAAATAATATCAAAAATGCTACACTCATAGGCATATATGATGTTATAGGCAGCAAGTCTCTTGATTTATCAAGAGAGTGTAACACTAATCATTTTTTATCTTTAGAAAGTCTCTTGCAAGAATGTGATGCTGTTTCTATAGTAACACCTGCAACATACCACTTTGAGGTTGCATGTGCTGCGATCAAGCAAAAGTGTCATCTTTTTATTGAAAAGCCTTTTACAAAAACAATTGAAGAGGCTGAAGAGCTAATTAAGTTGAAAAATAAAACAAAATGTTTAGTTCAAGTTGGTTTTATTGAGAGGTTTAATCCGGCCTTTATTCAGTTTAAAAAAAACAATCCAAATCCTGACTTTATAGAGTCTCATAGACTGTCTACATATAATCCTCGGGGAACAGACGTTGATGTGGTTCTGGATTTAATGATTCATGACATTGATATTTTGCTGCAACTTGTCCAATCGAAAATTTCAAACATTTATGCTAGTGGTAAAGCTGTTCTTACTAATTCAATAGATCTAGCAAATGCTCGTATTGAGTTTGAAAGTGGATGCGTTGCTAATTTAACAGCGAGTCGAATTTCTTTAAAGCAAATGAGACAGATGAGAGTTTTTGAAAAAAATTCTTACAGTATGGTTGATTTTAACGCCCCTTCTATTAATAAATGGAAAATCAATAAAAAAAGAAAGCTAGAAGAAACTAAGTATGATATTGCACAAAAAAATGCTTTATATGAGGAACTATTTTCATTTATTAATAGTATATATCAACAAGATAAAGNTGTTGTTACTGCTGAAGAAGCCTTAGAGTCNNTAAAAGTAGCAAACAAAATTCAGAAAAAAATTGAAAAATAATATATATTATATTATAGCCGGAGAGCCTTCGGGTGATCTTCATGGCAGAAGTCTCATTAAAGAAATAAAAAAGCTTGATTCGAGCGCTAAATTTTTAGGGCTAGGTGGTCCCCTGATGCAAGAGGTGGGGCTTGAAACAAATGTTGATTTTAAGCGTCTTTCTGTAATGGGTTTTTTTGAGGTTTTAAAAGATATTCGTTTTTTTTTAAAACTAAAAAAAAATATTATTCAATCTATTATTAAATCTAAACCAAATAAAATAATTTTAATTGATTATCCTGGGTTTAATTTGAGTATTGCTAAAAGCCTCAAGAGCATATTAGATGTTCCAATTATTTACTATATCAGTCCCCAGGTTTGGGCCTGGAAAAAAAATAGAGTTTTTAAAATAAAAAAGTATATTGATAAGCTGATTGTTGTTTTTCCTTTTGAGGTTCCATGGTTTAAAAAGTATGGCCTAGATGTTAAATTTTTTGGTCATCCGCTTATTGATCAGTTCAGAGCTATTGAAAAATCAGACAAACACAAACGTCCCGATACAGTTGCTCTTTTTCCAGGGAGCAGATACCAAGAAATAAAAAAACACCTCCCCTTATTAAATCTTGTAGCAAAAAAACTAAAACAAAGGCGACCTAATTTAAGGTTTATAATGAACATTTCTCCAGGCCAGTCTGTTGAAGAGATTCAGTCTCAACTTATTCCTGATATAAGCGTGGTTCAAAAAAATTCTTCTGATATTTTTATGAGCTGCTCTGCAGCTGTTGTAACGTCTGGCACAGCTACACTAGAGTGTGCAATTACAGAAACACCCTTTGTTGTTATATATAAAGCCTCTTTTTTTAGTTGGTTAATTGCAAAATTCCTGCTTTCTGTTCCGTTTATTTGCATTGTTAATCTTCTTGCAAATAAAGAGATTGTTCCTGAGCTGATTCAAAGCGATGCCAATGCAATTAATATATCAAAAAAAATTCTTAACATAATCGAAAATCCAAAACAGATGAAAAATGATTTATTACAAGTAAAGAATTCTCTTGGTGATGGATTTTCATATTATAAAACAGCAAAATACATTATCGAATATGATTAGCTATTTATATTCTATATTATTAAAAATTATTTTTAATATAATTTTTATTACTTGCAGGTGGGTTGTTATTAATGAGGGTGCTTTAAAAAATAACAAAAAAAACTCCCTTTTAATTTGTATTTGGCACTGTAATCTTGTTTATTTTTCACAATTTTTTAAAAAATACAAGTATCCTGTATGGGCAATATCAAGCACACACAAAGATTCGCAAATTTTAGCCAGAGTTCTTAGATCATGGGGCATTAAGCTTATTAAAGGTTCTAGTACAAGAGGCTGGTTTAATGTTATAAAAAAAATGAGTGCTCTTTTTATAAATAAAAAATCATCAGTTATTGTAACTGTTGATGGTCCCAAGGGACCTGCAAAAATAGCAAAAAAAGGATCTGTAAAAATTGCAAATAAATATAATGTTCCTGTTTTAGCTGCGAGTGCAACCTCAAGTGCATACTGGTCTCTTCCAAGCTGGGACCAAACAAAAATTCCGAAACCTTTTAGCACTGTTTATATAAGCTTTGAAAATCACTTTTTTGATCAAAAAAATATATCTAGCGAAAAAATATCTGAATATATTAATAGAAATGAAAAAAAACTTTACCAATCTATCAATGAACCTAATTAAGTTTTTTCTTTCTAAAATTTACTTAGTGCTCTATTCTTTGTGGAAACTGTCTTATTGTTTAAAAATATTATCCACAAAAAAATTTAATACAAAAATTATATCCGTTGGGAATATAAGCGTTGGGGGAACAGGAAAAACACCAACAATAGAACTAATATCCAGGGAGCTTTCTAAAAAAAACACATCACATTGTATAGTAAGCCGAGGATATAAAAAGCAACAAGCGGGTTTAACCGTTGTTTCAAATGGGAAAAAAATAACTTCATCTATAAAAGAAGCTGGAGATGAAGCATATATGCTTGCAAAGATGCTTAAAAAAATTCCAATAATTGTTGGAAACAAGAGTTCTGCAATAAGCCTCGCAATCAGTCGCTTTAAACCTGAGTTAATTTTGGTTGATGATGGTTGAGTATCAGAGTTTGAACTAGGGGTCGAGCAGATACAAGGATCAAATTCAGCGGTACGGCCATCAACCCATTGTGCATCAGGATCAGGCGCTGAACCAGACTGAGCGCCAGTAGTCGAGCAGTGACAA